>JBDTSN010000218.1:0-4873 GCA_039931145.1 Burkholderiales bacterium
GAACCGCAGTGCAGTCGGCGCAACGCGCCGACCGCGCAACCATGAGCCCCCGGCGGGCACTGCCTGGCGCGACGAGCAAGCGCTCCAGATAAAAGCCCGTCCCCGAACGGCTACCCCGGCCCGCGAACAAGCATCAAGACCGCAGCGTTTCATGCGTCGCGGATCGTGGAGTGCGCAGTGGAGCAACTGACATGGCCGACGTCCTCGTTCTCGCAGCCCACCCGCAGCTCGAAGATTCGCATGTCAACCGCACGCTGATGCTGGCCGTCGCGGCGCTCGGCGAGCAGCACGTGACGCTGCGCGACCTGTACGCGTTGTATCCCGACTATGTGATCGATGTCGACGCCGAGCAGGCCCTGCTCGCGCAATCGAAGCTCGTCGTCTGGCAGCACCCGATCCGCTGGTACGGCATGCCGCCGCTTATGAAGCTGTGGCTGGACGAGGTGCTCGCCTTCGGCTGGGCCTATGGCCCGGGCGGCACCGCCCTCAAGGGCAAGGACCTGTGGCTCGCGCTGAGCACCGGGGGCTCGCAGGACGCCTACCGGCCCTCCGGCTACAACCGCCATTTCTTCGACGATTTCCTGCCGCCCTACGAGCAGACGGCCGCGCTGTGCGGCATGCGATTCCTGCCACCGCTCGTACTGCACGGTGCGCATCGTGCGAGCGAAGCCGACGTCCAAGCGCACAGCCGCATGTACACCTCGCGCCTGCTGAGCCACCCGCACTGGCCCGAGATCGCCGACATGGAGCCCGTGCCGGCCTGCGAAGTGCCAGCCGAAGCGCGGCCAGCGGAGGACTGAGCGCACATGGAACACGGCAACTGGCTCCTGGGCCCGCTCATCTACCTCGCCGCCGCGGTGCTCGCAGTGCCACTCGCGCGGCTGCTCGGCCTGGGCGCGATCATCGGCTACCTCGTCGCCGGAATCGCGATCGGGCCGTGGGGCGTGGCGCTCGTGACGGACCCGCAGCAGATCCTCTCGTTCGCCGAGTTCGGCGTCGTGCTGATGCTGTTCCTCGTCGGGCTGGAGCTCGAGCCGAAGCGCCTGTGGTCGCTCAGGAAACCGATCTTCGGTTGGGGCAGCGTGCAGTTGTTTGGCTCGGCCGCACTGCTGTTCGGCGCCGGCCTGCTCGCGGGCATCGCGTGGCCGCTCGCGCTCGTCGGCGCGCTCGGGCTTGCGATGTCGTCGACCGCGATCGGCCTGGCGGTGCTTGCCGAGCGCAACCTGCTGGCGACCAGCTCTGGTCAGGGCATCCTCGCCGTCGCACTGCTGCAGGACGTTGCGGCGATCCCGATCCTCGCCCTCGTACCGCTGCTCGCAGTATCCGGCGCGCACGCCGAAAGCGGCTGGACAGGCATCGTGCGGGCGATCACGGTCGTCGCTGCGATCGTGTTTGGCGGGCGCCTGCTGCTGCGGCCCGCGCTGCGCTGGATCGCGCGCAGCAAGACACCCGAGATCTTCACCGCTGCGTCGCTGCTGCTCGTCGTCGCGACGGCGGCGCTGATGCAATCGGTCGGACTGTCGATGGCGCTCGGCGCGTTCCTCGCCGGCGTGCTGCTCGCCGACAGCGAGTACCGGCGCGAGCTCGAAACCGACATCGAGCCCTTCAAGGGCCTGCTCCTCGGGCTCTTCTTCATCGCCGTCGGCATGTCGATCGACTTCGGCGTCGTCCTGCAACATCCGCTGTTGATCGCGCTGCTCGTCGCCGGCTTCCTGCTCGTCAAGGCCGCCGTGCTGTGGGCCATGTCCGCCCTGATACCGCTGCCGATGCAGGAGCGCCCGGTGTTCGTCATCCTGCTCGCACAGGGCGGCGAGTTCGGCTTCGTCGTCTTCCAGACGGCCGCCGGTGCGCAAGTGATCGCGCCCGCCTCGGCCTCGCTGCTGATCGCCGCGGTCGCGATCTCGATGCTGATCACGCCGCTGCTGCTCGTCGCCGTCGATCGCTGGTGGTTCCCACGTTTCGCAAACGGCAGGCGCAGCAACATGCCCGAGCTGAGCGAGCCGCAATCGGCGCCGGTGATCGTCGCCGGGCTCGGGCGCTACGGGCAGATCGTCTCGCGCGTGCTCTACGTCAACGGCATCATGCCGACCGTGCTCGACCACGACGCCGAGCAGATCGAGACCATGCGCAAGTTCGGCTGGCGCGCGTTCTACGGCGATGTCACGCGCCTCGATCTGCTGCGCACCGCGGGGGCGGCCAAGGCGCGCGTGCTGGTGCTCGCGATCGACGATGTCGAGCAGAGCCTGAAGGCGGCAAAGCTCGTGCTCGAGCACTTCCCGCAACTCGCGATCGTCGCCCGCGCGCGCAACGTGCAGCACTACCTTCGGCTGCGCGAGATCGGCGAGCGCATGATCGAGCGCGAGACGCTCGATTCGTCACTGATGAGCGCGCGCAGCACGCTCGAACTGCTCGGCTGGCAGCCGCACCAGGCACGCGGTCTGGCGATGCGCTTCCGACGCCACACGGTGCGCCAGATCGAGGAAATGCTGCCGCACATGCGCGACGAGGCGCGCTTCATCGCGATGGCCAAGGCCGGCCGCAAACAGCTCGAGGAACTTTTCGCGCAGGAGCGCGACCATCCCCGCCAAGCGCGGCGAGAAGGCTGGAGCGACGAACCGCCAAAGGACGGTTGAGGCGCGGTTGTCGGAACGGGCGGCCTCGCCGCAGCTAAGAACGCTGCTCTCCATGATCCAAATCGCGGCTTTGGTGGCGAACCACACGGAGCCGCAGTTCGGTACCGGTTCGTCGGTAGATGACCGAGTAGGGGAACCCGGTGAGTGGGTATATCCGCCGTTCAGCGCCTGTCGGTGTGCCGAGATCGGGAAACTCGTAGAGAAGTCATGTGACCCGCTCGAACTCAGCCAGGAGCCGTTTGGCCACGCCGACACCGGCTTCGCGCTTGTAGAAGCGGAAAGCTTCCGTCAGATCGTGATCCGCGCCCGGGTGGATAGACAGCTTCACTCAAGCTCTGCCCTGAGGCGAGCAAGAGCATCAGCGACCGCCATGCTCTGCACCTGACCCGAGTCGATCTCGGTGTCACGAGCGGCAGCCAAAGCATCCCATGCGGCATCGCGAGCGCGGTCTGCATCCAGGCTGGCGACGACGCGGTCCAGCAGCTTGGCGCGGACCGCCGGGGAAAGCTGAAGCACTTCTTCCGCAAGCGCTTCGACGGGACGAGGCATATCGACCTCCTTCAACAAAACCGTAGCTCGCCACGACGGGCGCGAGAGACGCCGCGATAGTGAGTTGCGACGCTGAAGTTGCGGGTAACCGGCAGACCGCGGCCGACGCAGCCGGCTGTGGGCTGTCCGGTTGAGCCGCAGGTTGCACTGAAGCAACCATCGTGACCCTCGGCAACGGGCTGCCAACCGGCCCGCTGCGTCGGCTCGCCTGAGAATGTATCGTGCCATTCGAGCGTCCGAGGCATCGATACCCGGCAGCCACCAGCCCGTGCATTGAGCACCCTTGCCGGCACCCCCAGCGCAGTTCTTACGACTGGACCATTCGGATCTATTTGCAGTGGCTTGGAGCATCGCCGAGCGGCTTGCCCGGGCTCGTCCAACAAACGGATCAGATCTCGGCTTCGCGCGATCTATCCTTAATCGTTGGACGCCGGCGCGGCGTGAGGAGCCCGCTGTGCCGCCCCGATGCTAGACTGCGATGCATGAACGCGCGTGTGGGCCACCTGCTAGACGAGGCTCTCGGTTTGTCGACTGACGAGCGCTCCGCCTTGGTTGTGGCGCTGCTGGACAGCCTCGAAGGTGTGGGCGACGCCGGAGTCTCAGAGGCGTGGAGGGCCGAGGTGAAGCGCCGTCGATCTGAGTTGCGCGACGGCCTTGTTCGCGCCGTACCCTGGACTGAAGCCAAGGCTCGCCTCAGCTCCCTTTGAGCGCCTTTGAAGTCGTTCTTCTGCCTGCGGCGGAGGCAGAAGCACGTGAAGCATTCCTCTGGTATTTTGAGCGCAGCCCACTCGCTGCCGATGCGTTTCGCTCCGAACTGCTTGATGCGATAGACGGGTTGGCGACTCGTGCGGCGATGTGGCCAGAAGATGATGATGGTTTTCGCCATTACATCCTGCGTCATTTCCCCTACACCGTGTTCTACGAAATCATCGATCTGACGGTGACAGTCTTTGCTGTTGCGCATCAACGGCGCCAGCCTAGGTACTGGCAGCATCGCTGAGTAGCGCGTAAGTCGCATTTCCGGCGTCTAACGCCTGAATTAAGCGGCGTGCCCAAGGCACATCCGCTTGAATGAACTGTTAGACATCTCCGCTCTCCTCTGCTTTCGGAGCGTTGCTCTCGACGATCTCGATAAGAACTTTGTCGACCGCCATGAGCCCATCGACTGCGTCATCAAGTGGCATCGGAGTGCCACGGCTCAGCACAAATGCGGCGGCCATGTTGTCTCCGCCAATGATTAGCTCAAGCGCCTCTCGCAGAATAGAGTCGGGTACGTTGTGCTTGAACGTACCCGACACCCGCTGCTTCAAGTACGCGAATCGAGGCAGCGTGAGCGGATGGCGTTTGACCGCGTTAGCAGCAAGCTGTGAAAGAACCTGCGCTGTTGGCTCTTTTGCCATGGCGCCAACCAATCGCACGACATCCTGGGTGACCTTGGCAGCGAGATCCTCGGGCGACGAGAAGAAGTTGACCACGTGTGATTGCTTCAGAATTCCCTTGAGGTTGCGAAGCTTCTCAGCCGACGAGCCGGTGTCTACATTCTTTGGAAGAACGGGATGCACTTCCTCGTCCATGACGTAGATGAGACTCGGGAGACGAATTGCTTGGGCTTCCTCGTACTCGATATGGCTAAAGGACTTGCCCGACTCTGGATCGACGAAGCCGTATCGCATAGCGAAGATGCCGACATA
>JBDTSN010000219.1:0-4871 GCA_039931145.1 Burkholderiales bacterium
CGATCCAGCGTGCCGGCGGTCCGCTGCCGACGATGATCATCGGCACCTTGCCGGTCGTGATTGCGCTGGTGTCGAACCGGCGTGACGCACGCCGCGACGGTCGTTTGCCTTGGATGCGCCTCGCGCCGTCATTGCTCACCATCGGCCTGGGCATCGCGCTCGTCAACCACGCCGAACTCGCGACGTTGACGCCGGGCGCCAACCTCGCCACCTACGCCCTCGGTGCGCTGCTCGCAGTGGGTGCGGTCGTGTGCTGGACCTGGTATCCGCTGCGCAACGCAGACTGGCTGCGGGCGCATGCCAATCGTTCGCCCACGACCTGGGCGACTGCGCAGGGGCTCGCCACGCTGCCGCTTGCACTCGCCGGCTATCTGGGCTTTTTGCTCTGGTCCAGCGCTACTGGCGCGGGCGGGTTCGCGCTGCCGTTCGGCCCGCGGCCATGGGTATTCATCGGTGTGATGGCGGTCATGGCCTTCTTCGCGTCCTGGCTCGGCACGTTGTGCTGGAACCAGGCGAGCCAGCGTTTGCCGACGACGCTTGTCGGGCAGTTGATCGTGTTCGAAACCCTGTCCGCGCTCGCCTATGCGTTCGCGCTGCGCGGCAAGGCGCCGGGTGGCGTGACACTTGCCGGCATCGCGCTGCTCGTCGCCGGCGTGTCGTGGGCGCTGCGTGCCAAGCCGGAGCCGCTGGCGGCCCAGGCTGCCCACTGACCCTGGCTCTGACGCGGCGAGTTCGAAGCGCCGGCCACGGCGACAATGGCCGATGCCCAAGTCGTCGGCCCTGTTCCGCTTTTTCGAGCAGCGCGTCCAGCCCACGGCAGCGCATGCCGCGACGCCGCCGCCGGGGTTGCTCGCGTTCTTCTGGCACTTCGTTCGCCAGACCAAGGGCCTCTTCATCGCGATGTTTGCGACCGGCCTCGTGGTCGCGCTGATCGACACCTTGATCCCGGTCTTCATCGGCCGCCTCGTCTCGCTGATGGAGGCCACGGACCGCGCGGTTGCGCTACGCGATGCGATGCCGATGATGATCTGGATGGCCGTGATCGTGCTCGTCGGCCGGCCACTCGCACTGCTCGCCGACAGCCTGGTGCGCAACAGCGCCGTCGTGCCCGGCGTGACAAATTTGATCCGCTGGCAAAGCCACTGGCACGTCGTGCGCCAGAGCTGGCCGTTCTTCCAGAACGACTTTGCCGGCCGCATCGCGAACCGCGTGATGCAGACCGGCAACGCGGTGCGCGAATGCGTCGTCTCTTCCATCCGCGCCGTCTGGTACATCGCCGTCTACGGCATCAGCGCGCTGCTGCTGATGGCGCACGCCGACTGGCGGCTCGCGGTCCCGACCGTGCTCTGGTTCGCCGGCTACGCGTTCTTCCTGCACCACTTCGTTCCGCGTATGCGCGACCTGGCGAAAACGAGCTCCGAGCTGCGTTCGCAGGTCATGGGACGGGTGGTGGACAGCTACACCAACATCCTCACCGTCAAGCTCTTCTCACGCGCGCGCGACGAGGACGCTTACGTGCGCGAGGTGATCGAGGATCACACCGAGGCGATCCGCATGCACATGCGGCTCATCACGCGCTTCATGGCGACGCTCTCCACGATGAACGCGCTGCTGCTCGTTGGCACGGCCGGCATCGGCATGGTGCTTTGGGGCCGTGGTGACGTGAGTGCGGGTGTCGTCGCGACCGCGTTGCCGCTCGCGTGGACGATTGCCAACGTGGCAGGCTGGGTGAGCTGGGAGGTGACGGGCATCTTCGAGAACGTCGGCGTCGTGCAAGAAGGCATGCAGACGATCGCCGTGCCGCATCAGTTGGTGGACGCGGCAGACGCGCGCGTGCTCGAAGTTTCGCGCGGCGAGATCGTGATCGAACACCTGAATTTCACCTACGGCCGCAGCGACGGATTGGCGGTGCTGGCCGATCTGAACCTCGTCATCCGGCCCGGCGAGCGCGTCGGTGTCGTCGGCCGATCCGGCGCCGGCAAATCGACGCTCGTCAATCTGCTGCTGCGCTTTCACGAGATCGAGGAAGGCGCGATCCGCATCGACGGCCAGGACATCCGCGACGTGACGCAGGAAAGTCTGCGCGGCGCGATCGGCATGGTGACGCAGGACACGTCACTCCTGCACCGCTCGATCGCGGCCAACATCGGGTACAGCCGGCCGACGGCGACGCACGAGCAGATCGTCGCCGCAGCGAAGAAGGCGCAGGCGCATGAGTTCATCCTCGGCCTCGAAGACTGGCAGGGCCGCACCGGCTACGACGCGCATGTCGGCGAACGCGGCGTGAAGCTCTCGGGCGGCCAGCGCCAGCGCATCGCGATCGCGCGCGTCGTGTTGAAGGACGCGCCGATACTCATCCTCGACGAGGCGACCTCGGCACTCGACAGCGAAGTCGAGCTCGCGATCCAGGAGCAGCTGCTCGGCCTGATGGAGGGCAAGACGGTCATCGCGATCGCGCACCGGCTGTCGACGATCGCGCGCATGGATCGGCTCATCGTGCTCGACGCGGGGCGCATCGTCGAGCAGGGCACGCACGCCGAACTGCTCGCACGTGGCGGCGCCTACGCGACGCTCTGGCGGCATCAATCAGGCGGCTTTCTGCCGCACGTTGTGCCGGTCAGCGACGAAGTCGCTGAACCCGACCCGACGCGCGACGATTTGAGCGCCGAGTTGCAAAGCGAGCCGAACTTCGACAAGGCGCCAAGGCGGGTGGATCTCTAAGCCACCCGCTGCCGCTTCGCAGCTTCACCTGCGCCGGCAACCTTCGCCGGCTGCAGTCAAGCGGCCGGGCCAACGACCCTGGCGGCAGTGATAGTCAGGCTTCGCGTGAGTTCGCCGCGCGCGCCGAACGCCGCCGCCCCAGGAATGCGAGCAAGCCGAGTCCGAGTGCCATCGTCGCCCATGTTGAAGGCTCGGGCACCGGAGCGCTGATCATCCAGCCCAGGCCGTCGATTCGATTCGAGTCCAAGCCGTAGCCGGTAATGTTGCGGCCGTCCGGCGATATGTCGAGCGGGACTTGAAGGAATTCACCGTTGTAACCGGCGAATTGCTTGGCGTAATCGCTCATCAGCATGGTGCCGGATGCCTCCGTCCAGATCCAGCCCAGCCGCTTGAACCTGGAATTCTCGCCGTAGCCGACGATGACCGATCCATCGAAGCTGACCGCTGTGGCGGTAAGCGAGAAGCCGGCGGCGAAGAACGGGTTGTCGAGCAGCTTGACGCCACTGTTCAGGTTCCACATGTAGGCTGAGCCACCCGCGACATAGCCACCACCGCCGCCGACCGCCCACTGGCCGTTGCCGGAGACGTCGTTGACCTGCGCCAAGGGGTCGCCACCGAGCGTGAGTACTTGCTCGACACCGTTGATCCAGACCGCAGCCGCGCGGTAGCCATCTGACTGGTCCTGATAGCCGCCGATGAAGCTGCCGTCGTCGCTGACCGCATCGGCGCGCGAACTGGCCCCGGCGACGTTCGATCCGAGATCGGTCAGGACGCCGTTCTTGACGACGATGGCATGGGTGCTGCCGGCGTTGACCCACGCGTTGCCCACCTGCACCGTTCCGCTCGCGTTCATGCCGAAGCCACCGCTGACGCCATCGCCGGAGGACGAACCCAGGCCGCCATAGGTCGTCCACACGCCGGTCGTCGTGTCGTAGGACGCGATCTCCGTCTTGTTGGTCGCCGGGTTGACGTTCGTCGCACCGAGCTTGAGTCCGTTTTCGGTGATGCGCGGGATGGCGCCCGTCCCGAAGCCGGGAATTGCGCCGGGAATCTGGGTGCGACCGGCCGCGAGGCTCCAGGTGAAATAGCTTGCGTCGTCGTAGCCGGCGACGATCCCCGAATTCGTGACCGAAGACGGTGTGTCGTAGGGGCCGAGAGTGTAGAACTGGGCATGAGCCGAAGCCGTGGCAGTCAGGGCAATGGCGATGGCAACGGCGCGCGCGGAAATTCGCATGGCAGGTGGTCCTCAATCTTGTGAATTGTTTAACGGAATGCGACGGGGTGATTCCGGCCGCAGCCGCAGATTGTGGTACCCGCATTGGCCGATCTCAAGCGCCCGCGACCCCCGGAATACCCTGAGGCAGTCAAGGTGCCGCGTCGGCGTCAAACGCCGGCTGGCGTCTTGAGGCTCGCGGCAGCGCTACGGGTGCGCCGCAATCACCTGCGCCACCGCCGCCGTCAGCTTCTTGCCGTAGGGCACGTGCAGGAACTCGTTCGGCCCGTGCGCGTTGCTCTTCGGGCCGAGCACGCCGCAGACCATCATCTGCGCCGCCGGGAAACCCTGCTGCAGCATGCTCATCAGCGGGATCGTGCCGCCCTGACCGATAGTGCCGAGCGGCGCGCCGTACTGTGCCTGCGAGGCCTGGTTGAGCGCCGCCTCGAGCCACGGGGAGAGTTCCGGTGCGTTCCAGCCTGTGGCGCCGAGCGCGCCGGCGCGGCCGTCGGCGGCAAAGGTGACCTTCGCGTTGTACGGCGCGTTGTCCTCCAACAGCGACTTCAGCCGCTCGGCGGCGAGGTGCGCATCGACGAGCGGCGGCAGGCGCAAGCTGAGTTTGAACGCGGAGAAGGGCCGCAGCACGTTGCCGGCGCTGCCGAGTTCGGGAAAGCCGTCGGCGCCGGTGACCGAGAGCGTCGGCCGCCAGGTGCGATTCAGCAGCGCCTCGACCGGCTCGGTCGTCGTTGGCAG
This sequence comes from Burkholderiales bacterium, assembly GCA_039931145.1. GTDB lineage: Bacteria > Pseudomonadota > Gammaproteobacteria > Burkholderiales > Burkholderiaceae_C > CAIKUF01. Next base: position 4,688 of record JBDTSN010000219.1, read on the forward strand.
GCTTGCCGTGCCGTCGGCGCCGCACGCCCAGGGCATCCGCTTCCAGACTTCGTCGCCGAGGACATGCGCCGTCGCGCGCGCCTGATCGACACGACCGGTTGGGATATTGCAATGAAAACTCTCGGGCAACAGCCGGCCGGTCTTCGAATCCTCGAGCCGGTCGAGCACCTGGCGCAGGATGCGA
>JBDTSN010000220.1:0-4860 GCA_039931145.1 Burkholderiales bacterium
CGACGACGACGATGCGGATCGCACTTGCGTTCATGTCGCGGCCTCAGCGGGCAACTGCTCCGGTGTCGCGACCTGCGTTCGCAGCGGCGGCAACGTGAGAACAATGGACGTGCCGCGCCCAGTGGTGGATATCACTTCGAGCGATGAACCGATGCGCTCGGCACGTTCACGCATGATGCGCAGGCCGACGTGCGTTTCGCCCAGTGTCCCCGGTTCGTGCGCAAAGCCGATGCCGTCGTCACGCACCTCGAAGCGCCACTGCGGCTGCTGCTCGACATCGACCCAGACGCGGCTCGCGCGCGCATGCTTGCGCACGTTGGAGAGCGCCTCCTGCACGATGTGCAGCACCTGGATCTGCAGCTCGGGCAACAGTGGCAGGCCGTGGCCCTGCATCTGCAGGCGCGCCGGCAAGCCGCTCTGGTGCTCGAACTTGCGCAAGGTCGTCTCCAACGCGGGTTCGATGTCCTCGGCATTCGCGCGGGTGCGAAAGTGGATCAGCAGCTCGCGCACATCGCCGTAGCTTTCGCGCACGCCGGCATCGATCTCGCCCAGCACCTGGTCGATCTGCGTCGCATCGCCACCAGCGAGCGCGTCGCGCATCAACTGCACCTGGATCTTCAGGAAGGCGAGCGATTGCGCGATCGAATCATGCAGTTCGCGCGCGAGCAGCGTGCGCTCCTGCGAGACGGCGGCCTCCATCTCGAGCGCGTTCAAGCGCAGGTTCTCCATCGCGCCGGCGAGGTGGCTCGCAAGTGCCTCGAGCAGCGAACGTTCGGGCTCGGAAAGCGTGAGCTCGCTGTGGAAGAACAGGTCGACCTCGCCCATCGTGCGCGCATGCAGCCGCACCGGCACGGTGACGAGCGTCGCGAAGCCGAAGCGCGTGCAATGCCGCAGCGCCGGCGCTTCGCTACGGATCGGGATCACGCGCAGTTGGGCCGACTCATCGGGAACGCCGCAACAGCATGTGTCGGCGTAGATGCATTGTTCGGCCTCGGCCATCGCCTCGGGCAGCCCCTCAGCAGCAATCATCAGGTAACGCTCGTTGGCCTCGTCCGACCAGCGCACGACGGCGGCATCAGCGTGCGCGATGCGCGCAATGCGTGTGACGAAGCCGCGCGCCAGCTCGTCGAGCGTCGTCGCCCGCGAGACAAGCGCAGTCACCTCGTAGAGCGCCTGCAGCCGCTCGCGCTTTTCCTCGAGCTCGGCCGTCTTCTCGCCGACCCGCGCCTCGAGCTGACCGTACATCGACTGCAGATGCTCGGCCATGCGGTTGAAACCTTCGGCCAACGTGCCGAACTCGTCGCTCGAGACGCGCTCGACCCGCGCGCCGAGGTCGCCCTCTCGAATACGCAGCGTCGCCGCCTTGAGCCCGCCGAGCGGCTCAATGACGAACACGAAGCCGGCATAGACGATCGCCGCCGCCGCCGCGACGGCGAGCACGAGCATGCTCATCTGGCACAGATAGAGCAGCGCCGTCCAGCGCGACATGTGGGCCTCGATCGCGGCGACGAATTGATCGACAAGGGAGACGAACGCCGCAGTGTTTGCCGGCAGGGCCGAAGCGTCGGCCGCGGTGTCGGCGGGGAATGCCGGAGCGCCCGCTGCCGAATCGCCCGGCATGGCCTTGGGCGCAGCGTCCGGCGCCCTCGCACCCACCGCGATGCCCGCACCCATCCAGTGTTGCTGAAACTGCGCCCAATGCGACTCGACGTCGCTGAAGCGCGCGCGAACCACGTCGTCCCACGGCACGAAGAGCGGTCGATCCGGATCGCCGTCGCGCAGCAGCGCGAGGCTTCGTTCGAATTCGGCGCGTTGCACGCGCAGAGCATCGGCATCGTCGCGCCCGACCGACATCGCCATGCGCCAGGTCTGCATGCGAAGCCGCCCCGCCTCGTTCACCGCCGCCGCCCCGCCGTCGAGCTGCCACGACACCCACAGCGTGAGCGTGACGGCGAGCAGCGCAAGCACGAGGAAGGGCACGCCGACCAGCGTCAGCTTGCCGCCGAGGCTCCAGTGGCGGGCGCGATTCATGCGGGAACTGTAGGCTCAACGACACTCACCGTCTTGACTGAAGTCAACTCAGCGAGCACAAGTCGTGGCACCCGGCAACGCCCGACGGCGAGGTCCGCAAAGTCCGCGCACGCACGCGAAGTCAGCGTGATGTTGGCGCGGACTCGGCCTTGCTGCGCGTCTTCGCGGCGCGGCTCGCGAGCACCAGCGCGATCCCACCGAGGGTTGCAATCGACGCCACCACCAACCGCAAGCTGATCGCCTCCGACAGCAGGACGACGCCGCCGAGCGCGGCGATCGGCGGCACCGAAAGCTGTACCGTCGCCGCGCTCAGCGCCGAGAGCCCACGCAGCGCGGCGTACCAGATGACGTAGCCCATTCCCGAAGTGATCGCGCCGGATGTAACGGCGAGCGCGACGCCTCGCGCGTCTGCATGCATCTGCCCGATCAACAGCAAGCTGGCGACGAGCGCGAATGGCGTCGCGCGCAGAAAGTTGCTCGCCGTCGCGGCCAGGGGATCGTTCCCGGCGCGCCCGCGCAGCGAATAGACGCCCCACGCGATACCCGCGCCGATCATCAGCGCCGCACCGGCCGTCGGCGGCGCAGCCAAGCCCGGCGACACGAGATAGACGAGCCCACCCACCGCCAGCATGAACCCGAGCCAGCCGAGCGGGACGAATCGCTCTCCGGCGCGCAGGCCGGCGCCAAACATCGTCAGCTGCACCGCGCCGAACAGCACCAGCGCACCGGTCGATGCGCTGAGCAAACGGTATGCGAACGAGAACAGCGCAGCGTAGGCGAACAGCGCCACCGCCGCGAGCCAGTCCGGGCGCACCACCGCAACCGGCCCCGACTTGAGCCGCACGATGAGCGCCAGCACGATCGCGCCCGAGGCGATCCGCAGGCTCGCAAAGCTCCCCGGGTCGATCAGCGCGGGTGCGTGCAGCGCGAGGCGGCACAGCAGCGAGTTGGCAGCGAAGGCGCCCATTGACAGCGCGGTCAGCAGCGCGGTGCGGATCAACCCGGCGCGGGCGGTCACGATGGGTCGCGGGCGTTGCGCTTGCTATGGGTCGTCGACCGGTCGAGCACCGCGCTCAGGCGCACAAGCGGCTCGACCGGCGTGAAGCCCTGCGTGTAGCGGCGACGAGGGAAGCAGGAGAGGTCCATGGCTTGCGGCCTGTGGGAAGGCGTTCGAGCGATACAGTGGCTCGCGCGGTACGCGATGCCTCACTTGTGCAGAGTATCCCGCACCGCGTGGACTGGCTGTGGCAGCATTGCCGAATCCGACGGCCCTCCGCCTAGCGCCCGGCACCGCACTCCGGCGCGGCGCCGCATCGAACCGTTCAGATCAGAATCCACATGCCAGGAAGCATCACCCTCAGCACCGACGGCACGCCGACGCAGGGCGTCCCGCGCCTGACGCTCGCCAACTCCGGCAAGCACAACGCGATCGACATTGCGATGTGGCGAGAGCTGCGCGCCGTCTTCGAGCGTCTTCAGACGCTACCTGTTGCCGACGCGCCGCGCGTCGTGATCGTCTCCGGTGCGGGCGGGCAGTTTGCCTCGGGCGGCGACATCGCCGAGTTCGCCGGGTTTCGCTTCGACGAGGCGCGGCTGCACGATTTTCACGAGCACATCGTCGCCCCGGCGCTCGCTGCGATGCTCGGCTGCGACATCCCGCTCGTGGCGCAGATAGAAGGCGCGTGCATCGGCGGCGGGCTGGAAATCGCGGCCTGTTGCGACATCCGCATTGCTTGCGAGAGCAGCCGCTTCGGCGCACCGATCGCAAAGCTAGGCTTTCCAATGGCGCCCGGCGAGTTGCAGTTGCTAAGTCGTATCGTGCCCGCGCCGCTGTTGCGAGAGATGCTGCTCGAGGCACGCCTGTTCGACGCCGGGCGCGCTTTGCAATGCGGCCTCGTGCACGCCGTCGCGCCCGACGTCGAGCTGGTGCAGACAGTCGCGCAGCGCGCGCAGACAATCGCGACGCTCTCGCCGCAAGCGGCCCGCATCAACAAGTGCACGTTGCGCCAAATCACAGCCGGTGGCCCGAACGACGCCGAGCGGCGGGCACACTTCAGTTATGCCGACAGCGCCGAACATCGCGAGGGCATCCATGCCTTCCTCGAAAAGCGCGCGCCGCGCTTCAATCCCGACTGAGTACCCGCGAATCCGATGAGCACCAACGACAACCTCTTCGTCGCGCTGCGCGACGGCTTCCCCACCGATCTGGACGCGACTGCGATCGAGGTGATCGACGGCGGCGACCCGAGCTTCTACACGTGGCGCGATCTCGATCGCGCGACGGCGATGATCGCCAACCTGCTCGACGCACTTGATCTTCCCGCGGGCAGCCGCGTTGCGGTGCAGACCGAAAAATCGGTCGAGGCGCTGATGCTCTACCTCGGCGTGCTGCGCGCCGGCTTCGTCTTTCTGCCGCTCAACACGGCGTATCAGGCGGCGGAGATCGAGTACTTCGTCGGCAACGCGGAGCCGGCGGTCGTCGTCTGCGCGCCGACGAACTTCGGCTGGGTATCGAAGATCGCGTTCAAGGCCGGTACGTCGCACGTCTTCACGCTTGACGGCGACCGCTCCGGCACGCTGCTGCAACGCGCGGCGCAGTTGAGCGACGTGCATGCTCCTGCCGTGCGCCGCGCCGACGACGTCGCCGCGATCCTCTACACCTCCGGGACGACCGGGCGCAGCAAGGGCGCGATGTTGTCGCACGGCAACCTGCGCTCCAACGCGCTCACGCTCAAGCGCTATTGGGGCTGGAGGCCAGGTGACGTGCTGATCCACGCGCTGCCGATCTTCCACGTCCACGGCCTGTTCGTCGCGACGCACGGCGCGTTG
>JBDTSN010000221.1:0-4840 GCA_039931145.1 Burkholderiales bacterium
GTCAGTTCGGGGAATTGCCCGCCCTCGTGACAGGCCACGCAGTTCTGACCGGTCTGGCGCGCGAAGAGCGGGATGGCTTGGGCGATGCCAGGCAGCAGTGCGGCCAGGGCGAGGAACAATGCCGCGACCGCTCGGGCGGACGCCGAACGAACACTTCCGAAGCACCAGTTCATGAGATCCCCTTGCGATGCGTGACGCTCCAATGTGATCCCGGCACGAGACTTAATATTGAGGCGCGTCAATGTCCAGTGGAATGCTGTTTGCGCCGACCGGGGTTGTGCGCGTTGCCCGCAGGGACGCGCCAACGTCCGACGCATCGGAATCGAACGCCGGCCGCGCAACCTCGCCCTCGGCCTGGACAACGCGTTGCGCGCGACGCGCGACATGCAGGTTGTTGACCGGTAGCGCGCTACAAGGAACTGACGAAGCGCTTCGCGTCGGGCCGCGGCCGCATCGGCTTGCGTTGGCTCACGGTGCCGATGTTGACGAAGCACACCGGCTCTTCGCCGGGCCCGAGTGCGAACAGTTCGCGCAGCGCCGGCGAGACGATCGCCTGACCGCTCGTGAGCGCGGCGCCGTAGCCCATCGCGTGGGCGAGGAGCAGCATGTTCTGGATCGCGCAGCCGAGCGATATCCAGCGTTCGGGCGCCGGCACGATCGTTCGCGCATCGCTGCCCTGGCCCGTGACGGACACGTCGTCGTCAACGAGCCGCGCCAGTGCGAGCATGACGAACGGCGCGCGGTGCGCCTTCTCGCGCGCAGCTTCGACCTGCCTCGGCAAGGCAGCCGGGTCGCGCTCGAGCAGCGCCTGCGCAAAAGCGTCAGCCAATCGGTCGCGCCGATCGTGCGGCACCACGATGAAGCGCCATGGCAGACGCTGCTCGTGGTCGGGCGCCGCCGCTGCGGCTTCGAACAGCAGCCGCTGCTGCGCGTCGTCCGGGCCCGGCGCGACGAGGCGTCGCGGCAGCACGGTCTGGCGCGTCTGGATCAGCGTCAGTGCCCAGGCCGCCGGATTGTCAGCAGCGGGAAGGCCGGCAGTGTCGTTCGATGCCATGGATTGGGGCCGCGCGGCGAAGTGGCGGGGGCATTCTGCACTGCGCGCCGCGGCGGCGGGCGCCGCGCTATGCGCTTGCCGGCGCGAAGAAGCGATCGCGCAGCCAGAGCGAGACCGAGACGAGGCCGATCATCACCGGCACTTCGACGAGTGGCCCGATGACGGCGGCGAAGGCGACGCCGGAATCGATGCCGTAGACCGAGATCGCGACCGCGATGGCAAGCTCGAAGTTGTTGCTCGCCGCGGTGAACGATAGCGTCGTGCACTTGGCGTAACCGGCGCCCACCTTGCGGCTCATGAAGAACGAGACGGCGAACATCAGCACGAAGTAGATCAGCAGCGGCAATGCGATACGCAGCACGTCGAGCGGGATCGACAGGATCAGCTCGCCCTTCAGGCTGAACATGACGACGATCGTGAAGAGCAGCGCGACGAGCGTGATCGGCGCGATCTTCGGCACGAAGCGCGTGTGGTACCACTCCTTCGATACGAAGCGCAGCATGACGGCGCGCGTCAGCAGCCCGGCGACTGCTGGGATGCCGAGGTAGATGAAGACGCTTTGCGCGATCTGCGCGAGCGAGATGTCGACCACCGAGCCGGTCAGGCCGAAGAGCGGCGGCAGCACGCTGACGAACAACCACGCGTAGACGCTGTAGAACAGCACCTGAAATAGCGAGTTGAAGGCGACGAGGCCGGCGGCGTATTCGGTCGACCCTTTCGCGATCTCGTTCCAGACGATCACCATCGCGATGCAGCGCGCAAGGCCGATCAGGATCAGGCCGACCATGTATTCGGGTTTGTCGGGCAGGAAGATGATCGCGAGCGCGAACATCAGCACCGGCCCGACGATCCAGTTCTGCACCAGCGACAGGCCGAGCACCTTGCGGTCGCGAAAGACGTCGGCCAGCTCTTCCAAGCGTACCTTCGCGAACGGCGGGTACATCATCAGGATCAAACCGATCGCGATCGGCAGGTTCGTGCTGCCGCTCTGGAACGAGTCGATGAAGCCGACGACGCCCGGCACGTAGCGGCCGAGCGCGACGCCCGCCGCCATCGCCGCGAAGATCCAGACCGTCAGGTAGCGGTCGAGGAAGGAGAGCTTGCGCGTCAGCGTGCTCATGGTGCCCTTAGGCACTTCATCATTGGCGGCGAGCCCGCGCGGCCGAGTGCGCTGCGTCCGTTGCGGCGCAAGCCGGCAGCAGTAAGGCGCCGCTACGCGCGCAGTTCACGGGTTGCGACGAGCCATGCGTGCTGTGAGGCGCCCGCGCGCGCCAGGGCGCAGCGAACCCGCGACGGCAAGCGCCGCCGGCGCGGCGAGCATGCGGCGAAACACAGCGCGCACCTGCTGCGCCGTGACTGCTTCGATGCTTGCCGCGAGCTCGACGCGCGCTCGCACGCGGCCGAACGCGAACAAGTCCTGCGCCGCGTCCTCGATGCGCCGGAACGGCCGCTCCTGCGCGCCGAGGTTGCGTACCGCGATCTGGTTGCGCGCGCGCTCCAGGCCGACGCGGTCGATGCGCTCCGCATGTTCTGCGAGCAGGCGCATCGTCGCATCGAGGAGCTCGTCGAGCTGCGCCGGTGAGGTCGACGCTTCGATCACGAACTGGCCGCTCACGTCCATCACCTCGGCGCTGCACGATGCGTAGTAGACGAGGCCGCGGCGTTCGCGCAACTCGTCCATCAGCGGCGAGCTCATGCCCTCGCCGAACAGCGCAGCAGCGACGATGCCGGCGACGTAGTTCTCGCAAAGTGTCGCGATCGGAAAGCCGAGCACCATGTGCGTCTGGCTGCAGCCGGCCTGTCGGTGCGTGCGCACGCCGCCGGCGGGATCCGGCTTCGAGACTTCATGCTCGCTGCCGCGCGGCATTGCGCCGAATGCGTCCTGCACCGCCTGGAGCATCCGCATCGGGTCGATCGCACCGGCGATGCCGACGATGACGTTCGCGCCGCTGTACTGGCGTTGCACATAGCCGAGCAAATCGTCGCGCGTGAAGCGCTCGATGTTGCGCCGGCTGCCGATCACCGGCCGTGCGAGTGGGTGCGTGCCGAAGGCGAGCTTGTCGAACAGGCGCGATGCGATCGCAAGCGCGTCTTCTTCGTCATCGGCGAACTCGTGCAGGATCACCTGGCGCTCGCGCTCGAGTTCGTCGGCGGGGAAGGTGCTGTGCTGGACGATGTCACCGAGCATCTCGATGAACTGCCCGGCATGCCGCGCGAGCCCGCGCATGTGATACGCGGTGTGGTCCTTGTCGGTGTGCGCGTTGACCTCGGCGCCGAGCCGCTCGGCGTCCAGGTTGACCTGCTGGCAACTGCGCGACTGCGTACCCTTGAACGCCATGTGTTCGATCACATGGCTGATGCCGTTGTCGCGCGCGCTCTCGTGGCGGCTGCCGGTGCGCACGAAGACGCTGACGCAAGCGCTCGCCAGATGCGGCAGTTCGATCGCGACCACGCGAACCCCGTTCGCGAGCGTCGCAACCGAGGTGTCGGTGTCGCCGCGAAAATCGTTCGGCATCAGCACATTGCGCGCGTTCATCGGGCCTGGACGGAGATGGATTTGCACATCGGTAGCAACATTGTCGCGCGCCGCGACGTTGGCCACGTGCGAACCCGCTTTGACTGCGCGATGTGCGGCGGCGACACTGCGCAAAGGACAAACGACGGAAAGGGAAAGATGATGAGAGCGTTGCGGCTTGCCGCCATGATTCTGTGCACCATGGCCTCCATCACGGTGCATGCGTTCGACCTGCAAGGCCATCGTGGTGCGCGCGGCCTGGCGCCGGAGAACACGCTCGCCGCCTTCGAGCGCGCGCTGGCGATCGGCGTGACGACGCTCGAGATGGACGCCGCCGTCACTGCCGATGGTGTTGTCGTCGTCTCGCACGACCCGGCCCTCAACCCTGCCATCACGCGCGACGCCAACGGCCGCTGGCTGGCGGTGCGCGGCGCGCCGATCCACACGCTGACGCTGGCCGAGGTGCAAGGCTACGACGTCGGCCGAATTGATCCCGCAAACGCCTACGCGCGCCAGTTCCCGGATCAGGTGGCGCGCGATGGCGAGCGCATCCCGACCCTGGCGGCGGTCTTCGCGAAAGTGAAGGTGCTCGGCGCCGACAAGGTGCGCTTCGACATCGAAACCAAGATCGACCCGACGCGGCCCGATGAGACGCTCGCACCCGAGCCCTTCGTCAAGGCGCTGCTCGCGGCGATTGCCGACGCTGGCGTGACCGATCGCGTGATGATCCAGAGCTTCGACTGGCGAACGCTCGCGATCGTGCAGCGGCTCGCCCCCGGCATGCCGACCGTCTACCTCACCGCGCGCGGTACCCGCTTCGACACGCTCACGGACGGCACCTGGACCGGCGGCCGGCTACTTGCGGACTATCCGAGCGTCGCGCACATGGTGAAGGCCGCGGGCGGAACGATCTGGTCGCCGCAATACGGCGCCATCACCGAGCGCGACGTGACCGGCGCGCACGCGCTCGGCCTGCAGGTGATTCCGTGGACGGTGAACGATGCGTCCGACGCCGAGCGCCTGATCGGCTGGGGCGTCGACGGCCTGATCAGCGACCGCCCGGATCGCATGCGCGAAGCGATGCAGCGCCGAGGCATCGCGCTGCCCGCGCCGGTTCCGGTTCACTGAGCGACTGTTGAGTAACGCACTCTTCCTTTGGGACAGGGCAGGGGTGAAGGCGACGGGTTTGCAGTTCCGACCCTCACCTGCAGTGCGTGCTGCCGCAAGCAGGTCGCAGCCACTCGACAGCCTCTTCACTCCTTCCCCCACTG
>JBDTSN010000222.1:0-4836 GCA_039931145.1 Burkholderiales bacterium
CTCGTCGCGCACGTCGCCTTTGCCGCCGGGGAACTGGTGCGAAGCCTTGAGCGTGATGTTCTCGGCGATGGCGGGTGCCGCGGTGGCGGCAGCGACGAGCAGCATCGCGAGCGTCTTGACGAACTGTCGGGTTTGCATGGAGTGTCTCCTGTGTGAAGCGGGTGAAAGGGCGATGCGCACGAACCAATCGTGCGTATTGCCGCGACGTGATCGAAGACTGTAGTGAATCGTCGCCGATTGCCTGTCAGTGAAATCCATGACAGCCGCTGCGCGCATGCCTGCACGCCGACCGGATCACGAGCGGGCGCTACAGTTCGCGCATGGACACCGTCGCCGGCCTGCAGCTCTTCATCCGCGTCGTCGAGACTGGGAGCTTCTCGAAGGCGTCGGCCGATCTCGGCGTGACGCAGCCGACGGCGACCAAGCACGTCGCCGCGCTCGAGCACAAGCTCGGCGCGCGGCTGCTGAATCGAAACACGCGCGGCGTGAGCGCGACCGAGATCGGCGCGCTCTACTACGAAAAGTGCAAGACGATCCAGCGCGAGCTCGAGGAGGCCGACAACCTCGCGACGCTGCTGCAAAGCAAGGTCGGCGGCAAGTTGCGCGTCAGCACCTCGGTCGCTTTCGGCCGGCGCGTGCTGACTCCCCTCGTGCTGCAGTACATGCAGGCGCACCCAGAGGTCAGCGTCGACCTGAGTTTCGACGACCGCTACGTCAATCTCGTCGAGCAGGGTGTCGACGTGGCATTTCGCATGGGGCGGCTCGCGGATTCATCACTCGGCGCGCGCTATCTTGGCCTGAACCCGTGGGTGCTAGTGGGTGCGCCCGCCTATCTGACGCGGCGCGGTACGCCCCGCGCGCTTACCGACCTCGCTGGTCACGACTGTCTCGTCTACAGCAGCGTGCAAGGCGACGACCGCTGGCACTTCGGCGGCGAGACCGCGGTGGTGGTGTCCGGCCCGCTGCGCTCGAACAACCTGACGACGCTGCTCGCCGGCGTGCAGGCCGGCATGGGTCTCGCGATCCTGCCGCGCTACGTCGCACAGGCTGCGATCGCGGGCGGCGAGGTGCGTGTGCTGCTCGAACAGCACACCTTGCCGGCGCAGGAGATGCACGCCGTGTTCCCTTCGCCAAAACTTGTGCCGTCCAAGGTCAGCAGCTTCATCGCCCATTTGCAGCAAAGATTCGACCGCGAGTGGTGGTCGCGCTGAGGCTGCCGCCGTGACCCGCATCGCGGGATCGGCAACGCGGCGATGTCCGATGCAAACGATTTCGACCCGACCTCGCTGGAAACCGCGCGGCCCAGGCGGCGATTCAGAAGCTCGCGACCTGATAGCGCTGGCCCACCGCATTCTGTATTTCGGCGACGATCTTGAACGCGTCCTTGAGCTGGGTGCGTTCGAATTGCGATAGCTCGTCGGGTAAAAGAAAATTATCCGGCGCCTGGTCGGCTGCCATCTGGCGCACCTGATGCCGGATGCGCTGCGATGAGATGAACTCGAGCGCGTCGCGCAGGTCGCGCGAACCCTGTTCGCTCAGTTCCCCGCCTTCGACTGCGGCCTCAAGACGATGTCGGGTGTTGACCGCTGGCAGCCCGGCAGCCAGGGCAAAGATGCGCGCCAGATCAACGATCGGCGTGATCGCGTGCATCTTGAGGTCGACCGTTCCGCGGTGCGGGCCGGAGCGTGCGGTGCTGATGCGCCCGAACAGGCTCAGCGGCGGGCGGCGTTCGAGCGCGAGGCGCGCGAGGTGCGCCAGAAAGATACCGCTCTTGCGCGTGCTGGCGAGCGTTTCACGGCGCAGATCATCGAGCAGCGCGGCGTCGCCATGAATGCGCCGCAGGTCGAAGAAGACGCTGGTGAGCATCAGCGCCTTGGGCTCGGGCGTGTCGATCCATTTGTGAAAATACCGACGCCATTGCGCCTGCGGTTGGCGCCAGGTGTCCGTCATCGCCATCATCTCGCCCGGGCAGTAGATGTAGCCGCAGGCGTCGAGCCCGGCGCAGACTTCGCGCGACAGCGCGTCGTAGTACGCACCGTGTTCGCGCTCGTCGTAGTCGTCGGCGAGCACCATGCAGTTGTCCTGATCGCTGCGCGCCGTCTGTTCGCTGCGCGCCTGCGATCCGGCGGCCACCCACGCATAGGCGACCGGCGGCGGCCCGAGGCGCGCCTCGGCCAGTTGCAGCAATCGCGTCGTCAACGCATCGGTGATCGCCGAGATGACCTGGCCGGTGGCATAGGCGGTCGCATCGGCCGCGGCGAGGTTGCATTGCAGATCACGGGTTCGCGCGCTCACGCGCTTGAGCCCCTCGACATCGTCCTGACGGTAGATCTCGCTCGCGAGGAACACCGCGGATGTGCTTGCGTGCTTGCTCACATCGGTGGTCGTGATCATGCCGGCCACCGCCGTGCCGTCCAGCACCGGTACATGGTGCACGTTCTTGCGCGCCATCAACAGCAAGGCGTCGAAGCCCGTCGTGCGCACATCGACAGTGTGCGGATCGGGCGTCGCGATGCGCCCCACCGGCACGCCGATATCGAGCCCCGTGGCGACGACGCGGTCGCGCAGATCGCGATCAGTGACGATGCCGACGAGCCGCTCCCGCTCGACGATCAGCGCCGACGAGACGCGCTCAGCGCGCATACGCTCGGCGGCTTCGCGCACCGATGCATCGGGCGCGACCGTCACCGGCGCGCGCCGCAGCAGCGCGCGCACCGGCGTCGCCATCAGCGCCAGATTCGGATCGGTGCCGCGCGTCGCCGCCTGGAACGTCGCCGCGCTCGCTGCGGCCGGCACGCCATCAGCTGTGTCCGACACGATGTCGTCGTCAGGCGCTTGGCTGCTCACGTCAGAGGGGCTGGTCATGGTGGTCTGCGTTGTGGAAGGAAATTGGCGTCTATGCGGCATCGTAGCGACGCCCCGGGGAAACCCCTTGCCCTGAGGACAGTGATAGCGAGAAACGCGCCGCTTTCAGGGTATCCCCCTGTGAATCGGGCTCCACGCCATCGCTTGCAGTCAGAAAGCGGTCAGTGTCGCACCGGAAACTTGCGCCGCACTCTTGCTCGAGAGTGATCTCCGCATTCACCGACCAAAAGAGGAGACGACGATGGATCATGATTCGCAAGGCTATTGGAAGGCCACGCTCGGCTTGGTGGGCAGGATACTGGTCGTCTGGTTCCTGGTGTCCTTCGGCGCAGGCATCCTGTTCGCCGACTGGCTCAACCAGTTCCATCTCGGCGGCTATCCGCTCGGGTTCTGGTTCGCACAGCAAGGCTCGATGTATGTCTTCATCGTGCTGATCTTCTACTACGGCAAGAAGATGGGCGACATCGACCGCAAGTTCGACGTTCACGAAGACTGAGGAGCCGACGAACATGGAACTTCAAACCACTATCTACATCGTCGTCGGGCTGAGCTTCGCGCTCTACATCGGCATCGCCATCTGGGCGCGTGCCGGTTCGACGAGCGAGTTCTACGCCGCGGGCGGCCAGGTCGGCCCGGTGACCAACGGCATGGCCATCGCGGCCGACTGGATGAGCGCCGCGTCGTTCATCTCGATGGCCGGCCTGATCAGCAACATGGGCTACGGCGGCGCGCTGTTCCTGATGGGCTGGACCGGCGGCTACGTGCTGCTGGCGATGCTGCTGGCGCCGTATCTGCGCAAGTTCGGCAAGTTCACCGTGCCGCAGTTCATCGGCGACCGCTACTACTCGAAGTCGGCGAGCACTGTGGCCGTCGTCTGCCTGTTGATCGCCTCGCTCACCTACATCATCGGCCAGATGACGGGCGTGGGCGTCGCGTTCTCGCGCTTCCTCGGCGTGTCGAGCGAGGTCGGCATCTACGTCGGCATGGCGATCGTGTTCATGTACGCGGTGTTCGGCGGCATGAAGGGCATCACCTACACGCAGGTCGCGCAATACATCGTGTTGATCCTCGCCTACACGATCCCGGCGATCTTCATCTCGCTGCAACTCACCGGTGTCGCGATTCCGCAGCTCGGCCTCGGCTCGAACCTCGAAGGGCACAGCGTTTCGCTGCTGTCCAAGCTCGACCAGGTCGTCACGGACATCGGCTTCGGCAAGTACACGACGTCGCTGCCGGGCAGCGAGCTCAACATGTTCATGTACACGCTGTCGCTGATGATCGGCACCGCCGGTCTGCCGCACGTCATCATGCGATTCTTTACCGTGCCGTCGGTGAAGGCGGCGCGTTCGTCGGCCGGTTGGGCGCTCGTCTTCATCGCGATCCTCTACACCACCGCGCCAGCGGTGGCCGCGATGGCCAAGACGAACCTGATTCGCACGATCACGCCGGGTGTGGTGATGCAAGACACCGATCCGTTCGCCCCGGACGCGGCGATCGAAGGCGCGAACCGCCCCGACTGGATGAAGCGCTGGGAAAAGACCGGCCTGCTGAAGTGGGAAGACAAGAACGGCGACGGCCGCATCCAGTACTACAACGACAAGACGAAGGACGCGACGGTGCTGAGCAAGGCCGAGGCTGCAGGCTGGAAGGGCAACGAGTTGACGGTCAACCCCGACATCATCGTGCTCGCCAACCCCGAGATAGCGCTCTTGCCCGACTGGGTGATCGCGCTCGTCGCGGCCGGTGGTTTGGCCGCGGCGCTGTCGACGGCGGCCGGTCTGCTGATGGCGATCTCATCGGCGATCTCGCACGATCTGGTGAAGAACGTCTTCGTGCCGGACATCAGTGAGAAGGGAGAACTTCGCGCCGGCAAGATTGCCATGGCGGTCTCGATCGTCGTCGCCGGCTACCTTGGCTTGAATCCGCCGGGCTTCGCGGCCGGTACCGTGGCGCTCGCCTTCGGTATCGCAG
>JBDTSN010000223.1:0-4833 GCA_039931145.1 Burkholderiales bacterium
AGGCGTTCGATCTCTTCAGTAAGCTGCTCGATATCGTCAAGATGGACGTGACGCGCGTGTTGATGACGGTGCGCATCCAGTCGCAGGAAGAAGTGACGCAGGCGGCAGAGGCGATCGAGGCACAGGCCGAGCGAATCAGCAACGTGACTTACTCGTACCCGAACGACGATGGCAGCGTGGCGCAGGAGGCCGATCCGACGACGGCTATCGCCAAGGTACCCAAGGTCGGCCGCAACGACCCCTGCCCGTGCGGCAGCGGCAAGAAGTACAAGATGTGCCACGGGCGGCTCGCCTGAAAGTCAGCACAGCCTGGCGCCCTTCTGGCTGCACGCAGGCGCGGCGAGCGAAAGCGCATCAGGCCTGGTGCGCGGGCCCGGAGTCACCATCGTCCTCGACCGGGGGCGACGCTTCGACGCGGTACGCCTCGCTAGCCCAGGCACCGAAATCGGCGTTCTTGCAGCGCTCGCTGCAAAACGGCCGGTACGGATTGGTACTTGCATAGACGCTGGCGCCGCCGCAGGTCGGGCAGCGCACGCTGCGCACGGGTGTGGGCGCGGGTGCGGATGGGGTCGTCATGACGCGCTCAGACGCTCAGGCGCACAGCGTCAGATCGAAGCTCGCGTCGGCGCCGCTCGGCCGCAAGCGGCCGTCGGCCTCCTGGCGCATGAGGCGCACGAGCACCATCAGTCGGTGGCCGCTGATTTCCGGAACGAGCTGCAACTCGGGGTCGATCTGCAATCGTAGCAACTGGTAGCTTCGGCCCGGCGCGAGACTTTGCTGGTACTGGCCGGAGGTTGCCGCCACCTTGTGCGGCGCGCCCGAATCACGCAGCAGATTGAGCAGCACCCGGAGCGCCTCGGCCAGCGGCATCAGCGAGCTCGTCCACTGCATCAGGTCGGCCTGCCGCTGCGCCGCGTCGTGCTGCTGCCATGCGTAGTAGGCGGGCAGGTCGAATTCGCAGGTGCCGCCCGGAATGCTGATGCGGCTACGGATGCTCATCAGCCACTCGTTGCTCGTCAGCGCGTTGCCGGCCTTGCCCGTCAACTGGTTGAGACCTGCGAACGCATGGTCAATGCGCGCAATCACTTCATCGAGCACGGCTTCCGAAATCGATGGGTTGCCGCGATAGCCGGCGAGCTGCGTCTTGTGGCGCTCCAGGTCCTTGAGCAGGTCGGACTTGAGGTCGGCGCGGGACGCGACGTCCATGATCTCGAAGATCGTCGCCAGCGCGTAGTGGTGATCGACGGCAGTGGTTCGCGCCATCAATTGCCCGAGCCGATCGAACATGTGCTCGAGCCGCAACATGGTGCGGATGCTTTCGTTGAAGGGGTACTCGTAGAGGACCAATGCGGGCCTTCCTGGGGCGGGGATCAGAGCCGCAATTGTTCCACAGGCTTTCAGGCGGGCGCGAACCTCAGTGCTTGATAACCCAGTGCCGGCACAGTAAGGCGACCTGTTCTGCGAGCGCTTCGAGCGTCAAGTCCTCGTTGTAGATCACCGCATCGGCGCACGCACGGCGTGTCGTGCGCCTGGCCTGCTGTGCGATGACGGCGCTTGCTGAAGCCTCGGTCCATCCGGGGCGTTGCAGAACACGCGCTAGTTGAGTCGCCTCGGTGCAATCGACGACGAGCACGCGGTCGACGCGGTCGCGCCAGTGCAGCGATTCAGCAAGCAGCGGCACGTCGAACACGACCGCGCCGGTGGCGACCTCGGATTGGCGGGTCGCCTCGGCGCCGATCATCGGGTGCAGGATCGCCTCGAGGCGCCGCTTGGCCGTGGCATCGTTAAAGACGAGTGTGCGCATCACCGCGCGATCGAGTCCGCCGTCCGCCGCCAGCACTTCCGGGCCGAAGGCTTGAATGACCGCCTCGATCGCCTTGCCGCCAGGCAGTGTGAGCTGGCGCGCGATGGCGTCGGTGTCGACGAGCGTGGCACCGTGCGCAACGAACATCGCGCCAACCGTGCTCTTGCCGCTGCCGATGCCGCCGGTCAGCCCGATGCGCAGCCCGCGTGTGGCTAGAGGTTCCAAAACGCGATCAGGCTGTCGCCGAAGAAGATCGCTGCGATCCCGCCACCGGCGAGGTAAGGGCCGAACGGGATCGGAACCTCGCGCTTGTGGCCCTTGAACGCGATCATCCCGATGCCGACCGCGGCGCCGACGACCGACGCCAGCAGCAGCACCGCAGGCAGTACCTTCCAGCCGAGCAACGCGCAGATGCCAGAAAGCATCTTGAAGTCACCCTCGGCCATGCCTTGCACGCCGCGCAGCAGCCGGTAGGCATAGGTGATGAACCACAGACTGAAGTAGCCGAGCAGCGCGCCGGTCACCGATTCGCGAACGCTCACCCCGCTCCAGTCGGCGAGGGCGGCGAGCAGGCCGAGGCCGATCAGCGGAAAAGTGAGGCTGTCGGGCAGCAGCGTCGTGTCCAGATCGATCAACGCCATCGCGATCAGCAGCGCAATCGCGGCGCACCAGACGAGCGTCGCGGGGTGCGGGCCGAAATTCCACGCGCAGGCTGCAAACAGCACGCCGGTGGCGATCTCGACGAGCGGATAGCGCGCCGAGATCGCTGCGCCGCAGCCGGCGCATCTGCCCTTGAGCATGAGCCAGCCAAGAACCGGGATGTTCTCGTGCGCGCGGATGCGGTGGCCGCAGTGCGGACAGCGCGAATGCGGGCGCGACAGGCTCAGCTTGGGCAGCGCATCGAGCTGCGAGGTGATCGCCTTGCGGGTCGCGGTGAATGCAGCCGGCACACTCGCTTTTGTCCCGAATAGTGCCTGCCATGCGCGCGGGTCGCCGAGCGTGTAGTCGACCGTGTCCTGCCACCACTCGCGCGACATGATTTTCGGCAGTCGA
The DNA here is from genome assembly GCA_039931145.1 of Burkholderiales bacterium. GTDB lineage: Bacteria > Pseudomonadota > Gammaproteobacteria > Burkholderiales > Burkholderiaceae_C > CAIKUF01. The sequence continues at coordinate 2,858 of JBDTSN010000223.1, forward strand.
TGGATCACGACGTTGAGAAAGCTGCCGATGCACAGGCCGAGCACGGCCAGCACGGCAGGCGAAAGCAACGCCTGCTGGAATGCCGGATCCATCGTTCAGCGGCCGCTTCGAGCGCGAATGCGGCGCCGCATCAGACGACCTGGCCCAGCTTGAAGATCGGCAGGTACATCGAGACGACAATGCCGCCGATCAGCACGCCGAGGATGACGATGATGAATGGCTCCATCAGACTCGACAGGCCCTTCACTGCCTCGTCGACCTCGTCCTCGTAGAACTCGGCCGCCTTGCCGAGCATCTGATCGAGCGCACCGGACTCTTCGCCGATCGCGCACATCTGTAGCACCATGGTCGGGAACACGCCGGTCGCCTGCATCGACGTCGACAGGCCCGAGCCGGTCGTCACGTCGCGCTGGATCTGCTCGGTCGCCTCGGCGAAAACTGCGTTGCCGGAGGCGCCGCCGACCGAATCGAGCGCCTCGACGAGCGGCACGCCGGCGGCGAACATCGTCGACAGCGTGCGCGTCCAGCGCGCGACGGAAGACTTGTTGATGAGTTCGCCGAACACCGGGATGCGCAGCATCAGCCGGTCCATTATCTTTTGCATCTTCACCGATCGCCGCCACGACTGCATGAAGAAGTAGCCGCCGCCGAACAGGAAGCCGAAGATCGCCCACCAGTAGCTGACGAAGAACTTGGACATCGCGATCACGACCAGCGTCGGCGCCGGCAGGTCGGCGCCGAAGGACTTGAAGACGTCCTCGAATGCAGGGATCACGAAGATCATGATGACGGTCAGCACGATGAACGCGACGACAAGCACGGCGACCGGATACATGAGCGCCGACTTGATCTTGTTCTTGATCGCCATCGTCTTTTCCTGGTACGTGGCCAGGCGATCGAGCAGCGCTTCAAGAATACCGCCCGCCTCACCGGCTTCGACCAGGTTGCAATACAGCGCGTCGAAGTACAACGGATGCTTGCGGAAGGCCGATGACAGGCTGGTGCCGGTCTCCACATCCTCGCGGATGTCTGTCAGCAGCTTGGTCATCCTCGGGTTCGTGCTGCCGCGCGCGACGATGTCGAACGACTGCAGCAGCGGCACACCGGCGCGCATCATCGTCGACAGCTGACGCGTGAAGATCGCGATGTCCTTTTGCTTGATCGAGCGTCCGCCGCTCGTGCGGCGCTTCTTGACGCGCGTGACCATGATGCCCTGGCGGCGCAGGCTGGCGCTGACCATCGCTTCGCCGCCGGCGCGCTGTTCACCCCGAACGACCTTGCCGTTCCTGTCCTTGCCTTCCCATTCGAACACCAGTTCCTTGATGTTCTTCGCGGCCATTGCAGTCGCCATCGTTTGCCCGGGAGGCTTTTAATGCCTCCCGCCCCAGGGTTGAAATGCGTCGTCGGATTGTTTGAGCTGGTTGTCGCTCACTCGTTGGTTGCGGCGATGATCTCCTCCAGCGTCGTGACGCCGGAACGCACCTTGATGAGGCCGGATTGGCGCAGGTCGCGCACGCCTTCGCGCTGCGCCTGTGCGGCAATGTCGATCGACGTACCCTCGGCGAGGATGATGCGCTGGATCTCCTCGGTTATCGGCATCACTTGATAGACGCCGACACGACCCTTGTAACCGTTGTTGCACGACGAACAGCCGACTGAGCGGTAAGGCTTCCAGGTGCCGTCGAGTTGTTCGGCGGTGAAGCCGGCCTTGATCATTGCCTCACGCGGGTAGTCGGCAGGCTTCTTGCAGTTCTCGCACAGCTTGCGCACGAGGCGCTGCGCGGTGATCAAGAGCACGCTCGACGCAATATTGAACGGCGCAACGCCCATATTGAGCAATCGCGTGAGCGTCGTCGGCGCGTCGTTCGTGTGCAGCGTCGACATCACCATGTGGCCGGTCTGCGCGGCCTTGATCGCGATGTCGGCGGTTTCCAGGTCGCGGATTTCGCCGACCATGATGATGTCCGGGTCCTGCC
>JBDTSN010000224.1:0-4831 GCA_039931145.1 Burkholderiales bacterium
GGCTCTTCAACATGACCGCGAGCCGCAGCGTGTCGGTCTACAGCGGCATGGCCGGGCCGGGCGACCCGCAGGCGGTCGCACCCTGGATCTACCTGTCAGTGCTCGCGGCGTGGATCGGCGTGCCGTTGGCGGCTGCGGTCGCCGTCTTTCGCAGGAGAGCGCTGTGAGGCGGTGGGTGAGAGTGCCTTGGCGCACCCTGCGCAGCACCGCCATCTGCGCGATTGCTGCTGTGTCCGTGGCGCTCGCCGGCTGTGGCAAAGAGGCCGCGCCGCCCCCTGCGCCGCTGCCCGACGAGGTGTCGTACGCCGCTATCGGCCACTATTGCGGCATGCCGCTTGCCGACCACGAAGGCCCGAAGGGGCAGATTCATCTGAAGGGCCAGGTCGAGCCGGTCTGGTTCTCGTCGGTGCGCGACACGATCGCTTTCACCCGCCTGCCCGAGGAGCCGCGCGACATCACGGCGATCTACGTCAACGACATGGGACGCGCCAAAAGCTGGGCGCATCCCGAGCCGGGCTCGTGGACCGACGCACGAAAAGCGTGGTTCGTGATCGACAGCGACGCGCGTGGCGGGATGGGCGCGCCCGAAGCCGTTCCGTTCTCGGACAAGGCGGCTGCCGAGGCATTCCAGGCGCTGCACCACGGGCGCGTGCTGCGCCTGACTGAGATACCCGACAACTATGTGCTCGGCCCGGTCGATCTCGTCCTCCCTTCGCCCTCCGCGACGCCTGCGCCAGCCGCGCCGGCGGCCAGCACCGTGCACAACTGAATTGAGGTTTGACATGCCCACACGCCGACGTTTTGTTTCGATCATGGCCGGTTGCGCGGCACTGTCACCGCTCGCGAGCCTGCGCCACGCTGCGGCCGCTGTGTCGCCGACGGTAAGCGTCTGGAAAGGAGTCGTGATGGGTGCGCAAGCGTCGATGACGCTCGTGCATCCGCAGCGCGAGAAGGCGCAGGCGCTGATCCGTGAGTGCACCGACGAGATCGACCGTCTCGAGGCGATCCTGAGCCTGTACCGGCCCGACTCGGCGCTGTCGCGGCTTAACGCAGCCGGCGAGCTGCGCGACCCGCCCGGCGAACTCGTCGAACTGTTGTCGTTCGGCCTTGCGCTGTCGCGCGGCAGCGGTGGAGCGTTCGATCCGACGGTGCAGCCGCTGTATCGGCTCTATGCGGATCATTTCGCGGCGCCCGGCGCGCGCGCCGCAGGGCCGACGCCGAAAGCAATCGCGCGCGTGCTGCGCGTCGTCGACTACCGAGAAGTCGAAATCAACGCCGATCGGATCCAGCTGCATCGCGCCGGGATGGCGATCACGCTCAACGGCATCGCGCAAGGCTACGTCACCGACCGCGCGACCGAGTTGCTGCGCGCCGCTGGGTTCGACGACGTGCTCGTCGACCTCGGCGAAGCGCGTGTACGTGGCCACCGGCCCGGTGGCGACGCGTGGCGTGCGGCGATTGCCGATCCGCGTCGGCCGCAGCACACGCTACTCGATTTGCCACTCGGCGAGGATGCGGGCGCGTTGCCGGCGCTTGCGACGTCGGCCGGTGCGGGCACGCCGCTCGGCCCCGATCCGCGCATCAACCATCTGCTCGACCCGCATACGGGCCGCAGCGCGAACCACTATCTCTCGGTGTCGGTCGCCGCGCCGCGCGCCATGCTCGCCGACGGCTTGTCGACGACGCTGTCGGTGCTTACGCCCAGCCGCGCCGACGCGCTGCTCGACGCCTACCCCGCAGTGCGCGCCTATCTGGTCGACGCCGATGGGCAGGTGCGCATGCGTGGCAACGGCTGACCGGCAGTGCCGATCTGACTTGCTGCGGCACGACGTGCAGGATCGACGCGAGCGTGCCGCGACACTTTCAATGCGGGAGTTCGCTCGCCGTCTGCCAGACAACCCCGGGCTTATAGCGCGCGCCATGCGCGGCGACGATGGGCGTTCGCAATGAACGCCGAAGCATCGGTGGTCGCAAATCCGGCACCTGAGCCCCAGCGGCGGCGCTGGATCCTCGCCGCGCTGATGATGACGATGATGCTCGCGGCGATGGATATCACCATCGTCTCGACCGCGATCCCGCAGATCGTCGCCGACCTTGGCGGCTTTGCCTTGTTCAGCTGGGTGTTCTCGATCTACCTGCTGGCGCAGACGGTGACGATACCTGTCTACGGCAAGCTGGCCGACACCTTCGGGCGCAAGCCGGTGCTCATCATCGGCACGCTGATCTTCCTCGTCGGATCGGTCGCCTCGGCGCTGGCGTGGAACATGGTCGCGCTGATCGTCTTTCGCGGTTTGCAAGGGCTGGGCGCGGGATCGATCATGGCGACGGTCAACACGCTCGCCGGCGACCTGTATTCGGTGCGTGAACGTGGCCGCGTCCAGGGTTGGCTGTCGAGCGTCTGGGGCGTCGCCGCGATCATCGGGCCGACGCTCGGTGGCGCGTTTGCCGAGTACGCGTCGTGGCGCTGGATTTTCCTTATCAACCTGCCGATCGGTGTCATCGCGCTCGCGCTGATCGTGCGCTTTGTGCACGAGACGCCACCCCAGCGGCAGCATCGAATCGACTATGCAGGCGCCGGATTGTTGTTGCTCGCCGGCGGCGCGCTGATCTTTGCCTTGCTGCAAGGCGGCCAGGCGTGGCCGTGGCTGTCGGCGCCGAGCATTGCCGTGTTCGCGCTTGCGCTTGTGCTGACTGTCGTGCTCGTCATCGTCGAGCGGCGCGCGGCCGAGCCGATCCAGCCACGCTGGTTGTGGCGCCACCCGGTGCTGGTCGGCAGCAATCTCAGCATGATCGGCATGGGCCTCGTGATGATGGGCCCAAGCACCTACCTGCCGACCTTCGGCCAGTCGGTCTACGGGCTCGGCGCGATCGCCGCCGGTTTCATGCTTGCGAGCATGAGCATCGGCTGGCCGGTGGCATCTAGCCTGTCGCCGCGGCTGTACATGCGCATCGGTTATCGCGACACCGCGCTCATCGGAGCGCTGCTCATCGTAGCCGCCGCGATCGGTTTCCTCGCACTGCCGGTGACGGCGTCAGCAGGGTGGGTGGTGCTCAACCAGGTCGTGCTCGGCGCCGGCTTCGGGCTGCTTTCGACACCGCTGCTGGTTGGCGTGCAGTCGATCGTGACCTGGCAGGACCGTGGCGTCGTCACCGGCGCGAACATTTTTGCGCGCTATCTCGGCCAGAGCCTCGGTGCGGCGCTCTTCGGCGCCATCTTCAATCGCGCGATCGCGCAGTCACTCGCCGGCGCGCCGGCGACCTTGCGTGGCGATCTGCCGCATGACGTCAATGCGGTGATCGGCGACCTGCACGGCCATGCGTTGCCCGCAGCCGCGGATCATTACCTGCGGCAGGCGATCTATACGGCGACCCATCATGTGTACGTCGGCCTGGCATTGGTCGCGCTGCTGACGCTGGTGGTCGTGCTCTTTACGCCGCGGCACTTTCCCGAAAGCATCGAGTCGGCGCCGGCGAGACCAGCGAACCGTCGCGGCTGAACGTGGAGCGCCTGGCCGAGCGGTGCCACACTCTGCAGTCTTCCGCTTTCAACATGAGGTCAGTCGATGATCACGAACGCGCAAGTGGGTACCAATGTCCAGGAAATTGCCGACGGTATCTACCGCATCAACACCCCGGTCGACCTGCCCGGCGGTCTGGCTTTCAGTTTCAACCAGTACCTCGTGCTGGACGACGAGCCCCTGCTGTTCCACATGGGCTCGCGCAAGTTGTTTCCGCTCGTGCGTGAGGCCGTGGTTTCGCTGATGCCGATCGAGAGGCTGCGCTACGTCGCCCTGTCGCACACCGAGGCCGACGAGTGCGGCTCGATCAACCAGTGGCTGGCCGCAGCGCCCGCGGCAATGCCTGTGTGCAGCCAGATCGGAGCGATGGTGTCAATCAACGACATGGCAGATCGGCCGGCGCGCGCGATGGCCGATGGCGAGCAGCTTGCGCTCGGCCGCCATACGCTGCAGTGGCTCGACACGCCGCACGTGCCGCACGGCTGGGATTGCGGATTGATGATGGACGCTTCGAGCGGCACTCTATTCTGCGGCGACCTGTTCACGCAGCCGGGCCGCGGCGAGCAGGCGCTGGTTGAAGGCGACATCCTCGGTCCGAGCGAAGCCTTCCGCCGACCGATGGACTACTACGCCCACGCGCCGCACACCGCGGCGACCCTGGAGCGTCTGGCCCGGCTCAATCCGCGCACCCTGGCTTGCATGCACGGTAGCGCCTGGCGGGGTGAGGGCGGCGCGCTGTTGCGCCATCTCGCCGAGGCGGTCTGCGCGTCGCACTGAGGGGCGCGAAGAGTTAGAACGCTTGCTGCCGCACGAGCAAGCCATCCTGGTTCTGCCGTCGCGGCGAGAAGGCGCGCGTCTCCTGGCGACACGGGCGCGGCCAAGGCGAGCTATGCGCACTGACGTTCACGCAACTCGGTCTTCAGGATCTTGCCGATCGCGCTGCGTGGCAGGGCGTCGATGAAATGCAGCGCTGCGATGCGCTGCGTCTTGCCGAGTTTCGCGTTGGCCCAGAGTCTCAGGCTTTCGACATCGATTGATTCGCCGCCACGCACGACGACCCAGGCGACCGGCGTCTCGCCCCACTGCGCGGACGGCACGCCGACCACCGCCGCCTCGGCAACCGCGGGGTGCTCGCGCAGCACGGACTCCAGGTCGCTCGGGTAGATGTTGAAACCGCCGCTGATGATCATGTCCTTGCGCCGGTCCATCAGCGTCAGGAATCCTTCCGCGTCGAAGCGGCCGACGTCGCCGGTGCGGATGAAGCGCTGGCCCTCGGCGTCGAACCACTCGGCCTCGGCCGTCTTGCCGGGCTG
>JBDTSN010000225.1:0-4817 GCA_039931145.1 Burkholderiales bacterium
CCTTGTTGCCGGTGGTGGTGACGAAGATGTCGGCCTTGTCGGCGGCGTACTCCATCGTCACGACCTTGTAGCCTTCCATCGCCGCCTGCAGCGCGTTGATCGGGTCGATCTCGGTCACCCAGACCTGCGCCGACAGGGCGCGCAGCGCCTGCGCCGAACCCTTGCCGACGTCGCCATAACCGGCGACGCACGCGACCTTGCCGGCAACCATCACATCGGTCGCGCGCTTGATCGCATCGACGAGCGACTCGCGGCAGCCGTAGAGGTTGTCGAACTTGCTCTTGGTGACCGAATCGTTGACGTTGATCGCGCGAAACAGCAGCGCGCCTTTCGCCGACATCTCGTTCAGGCGGTGCACGCCGGTCGTCGTCTCTTCGGTCACGCCGATGATCTGCGCGCCCTTGCGGCTGTACCAGGTCGGATCGACCGCGAGCTTGGCCTTGATCGCGGCGTAGAGGCATGTCTCCTCCTCGCTCGTCGGCTTGTCGAGCAGTGAGGCATCCTTCTCGGCGCGCTTGCCGAGGTGCATCAGGAGCGTCGCGTCACCACCATCGTCTAGGATCATGTTCGGGCCTTCGCCTTCGGTGCCCTTGGCGCCCGGCTGGGCGCCCTTCACGCCCACGCCGAACTCGAAGATGCGGTGCGTGTAGTCCCAGTAGTCGGTGAGCGACTCGCCCTTGTAGGCGAACACCGGCGTGCCTTTGACGGCGATCGCCGCGGCGGCGTGGTCCTGCGTCGAGTAGATGTTGCACGATGCCCAGCGCACCTGCGCGCCGAGCGCCTGCAGCGTCTCGACAAGCACCGCCGTCTGGATCGTCATGTGCAACGAACCGGCAATGCGCGCGCCCTTCAGCGGCTGGCTCTTCGCGAACTCCTCGCGGATCGCCATCAGGCCGGGCATCTCGGTTTCGGCAATGCGGATTTCCTTGCGGCCCCAGTCGGCAAGCGACAGGTCGGCAACGATGTGGTCGGTGGTGGGTTGCAGGACGGCACTCATGAGCTTCTCCGGTTCGGTGGTGGACACCAACGACCGGTGGAGATGCTGCCTTTGGGGCCGCTCGCCGCACCGGACGGTGGGGACGAGCGCGGTTGGAACAGTTTCCGAGCCTGGGACACGCGCCACACGAATGCGGGGGTCTCGCAGCGCTCCTCGGAACGGGGCAATTATAGGCACACCGTTGCCGAGCGACAGCAGAGCGGCGCATGAAGCGCTTCACGAAATCCCACGCTACGGCTGTGCGAGACTGCCGCGATGCATGGTGAACGCATGAAGCCCCTGGCGCAATTGCCGATCGATCACTTGCAGGCGCTGCGCGGCGTGCTGACCGACATCGACGACACGCTGACGCGCGACGGCACGATCGAGCCTGTTGCACTGGAAGCGCTACATCGCCTGCGCACCGGTGGCATCGAAGTCCTCGCCATCACCGGCCGGCCTGCGGGTTGGAGCGAGCCGTTCGCGCTCGCCTGGCCGGTGGCGGCGATCGTCGCCGAGAACGGCGGCGTGATGCTGCGCGCGGACAATGGCCGGCTCGTACGCGAGTTCGCACAACCTGAGGCCGAGCGCCTAGCCAATGCGAAGCGTCTCGCCAAGTGCGCTGCTGCCGTGCTGCGCGAGGTGCCGGGCGCAACACTCGCTACCGACAGCGCCGGCCGATTGACCGACATCGCGATTGATCACAGCGAGTTTGCGCACCTCGACGCGGCGCAGATCGCGCGGGTCGTCGTGGTGATGGAACGGCACGGCTTGCGCGCCACGGTGAGCTCGATCCACGTCAACGGCTGGATCGGTCAGCACTCTAAGTGGAGCGCTGCGCAATGGGTGGTGCAGTACTGCACCGGCGCGCCGCTGAACGTCGATGAGTGGCTCTATGTCGGCGACTCTACGAACGACCAGCTGATGTTCGAGCACATACCGCTGTCGATCGCGGTCGCCAATATCGCACGCTTCGTGCCCGAGCTCGACGTATTGCCGGCCTACGTGACGCGCGGCGAGCGCGGCGAAGGATTTGCCGAACTTGCGCAGGCCGTGATCTCGGCGCGCAGCACAGCGTAGCGCTCGGCGCATCCGGCGCGCCACTTCGGCTTCAGCCCGCAGCGCCCAGAAACACGCGCATCCGATCGAGCTCGGCTTCGAGCTCGCGCTTGAACACCACTTCGCGCGGCGCGCGCCCGGCAACGTAGCCGAACTCGGTATCGAGCTTGCCCCTTGGGGCGACTGACAGGTTGCCCCAGCCGATCACCGCATCGCGCCACAGCAGCGGCAACGCGTAGTAGCCGCGCACCCGCTTGGGCGCCGGCGTGTAGGCCTCGAAGCGATAGGCCCAGCCCCAGAAGGCCTCGAAGCGGCGGCGGTCCCAGACGATCGGATCGAACGGCGCAAGAAGACGCACGCGGTCGTCGATCGCGTGCCGGCTCGACATCGGCCGCTCGTCAGCGGGCCAATACCAGTCCACGTCTGCGACCGTCGTGTGCGCCACGCGCTGCCGCGCGCGCGAGAGCGCTGCCGAACGCAGATGCACCCACTGCGGCGCCCCACCGCCGAGGTAACTCAGCAACTGTCCGAGCGACGCGGCGGGCAGCGGCGCGTACTTGCCGACGATCACGTCGATCAACGCGTCCTGCGCGTCGTGCGGCGCCAGCGTCGCGGCGCCCACCTCGCGCACCGCGTACAGCCGCACGCCGCCCTCGCGCCGCGCGACGCGCAACAGGCCGCGATAGTGCATGCCGTCGAGCAATTGCGTGCTCGCGTTGCCCGCGCCGCCGAACCAGTTGGTCGTCTTGCCATGTGCGAAGCGCGCGTCGACCTCGCGCGGATGCGCGACGCCGAGTTCGCGAACGAAATCAAGCACCGCGTAGGCCTGCTTCCAGCGCGCCGCGGACCAAGCACTGCGCGGCGTGCGCGGGTGCATCAGCGCGTGCGTCGCGCGCGGCATGAAGCCGTAGTTGACGAAGTAATCCTCCTCGATCGCGAGCCGCGCGTAGCGACGCTCGAGATCCCCCGCGCGGTAGCCATCAACGCGGTGGCGCAGCGTCAGGTCCTGCGCGCGCGCCGGGGCGCGGATCGGGTCTGCCTGCACGAAGCCGAGACGCTCGATCGCCTTCGGCAACGTGGTCGGCCGAAACAGGCTGCGCGCGATCGCGAAGCGGCGCAGTTCGGCAAGGGTCGGCGCGGGCATCGGCGAATGATGCCCGAGCGGCGCCCCACGCGCTGCGCCGTCGCGATGCGCAGCGCGCGAGTCTTCGATCGGCCGCGCACAACCCTTGACTTCGGGCATGCCCAATCCGATCGCTTCATGCCATCCTGCGCGGCCGTCATCGCCACATCCCCGCAGTCGCCCAACACACAGGAGTCCACGTCAATGCGAATTCGATCCACGCTCGGCACCGCGTTCGGTGCCGCCCTTCTCGCAGCCACCGGCGCCGCGTCGGCGCAAAGCCAGGTCGTGAAGCCGCCCGTCTCGCAGGCCTGGATTGATGTCGCCACCTTCTCCGGCATGGGCATGCCCGGGATGGGCATGGGTGGCGCGGGCGGCGCCAACCCGATGGCGATGATGGGCAGCCTGCTTGGCGGAGGCGGTGGCGGCGGCAAGAACACGTTCGGCATGACGCAGGCGGGTTCGGCCGGCCGCTGGGTCGATGTGACGCTCTACACGAGCCGCAATCCGTCACTTGCCGAGGCGACGCAGGCGGTGCCGGCCGGCACGCAACTCGCCCCGAGCCTGAAGCTCGTCTCGCCGAAGGCCGAAAAGAGCGGGCCGCCGCCGAGCGACGAGTCGGTGGACGAACCGGACTACCAGCGCCCGAAGGGCAAGATCTCCCTCTACTGGGGCTGCGGCGACAAGGTACGCGCCGGGCAACCGCGCGTGCTCGACGTCGCGACTGCGTCGCCGCAGGACTTCCAGAAGTTCTTCGTCGCGCGTCGGGCAACGCAGCGCGGCGCACACAGCGCGGTCGGTCGCCCGGCGTGGCCGAATGCAGTCGATGCGCGGATGGTGCCAGCCAACGCTTCGCTCGTCGGTGAACACGCATTCAGCGGTCAGGGCGTGCCCGAGAGTTTCAGGTTCGCGATCGGCGCCGCGCAGGACCTGATGGCGCCGATCAAGCTGCGTCAAGCCGAGGCCGGTGGCGCCACGAAGCTCGAGTGGGCCGCCGTGCCGACGGCACGCGCTTACTTCATCGCGGCGATGGGCGCGAAGGGGAACGCGGAGGGTGAGGCCGTGTTCTGGACCTCGAGTGAACAGCCCGAGACCGGCATGGGCCTCATCGACTTTCAGACAAACACTGCCGTCGATCGCTGGCTGAAGGAGGGCGTGCTGCTCGCGTCGAATGTCACGCAATGCGCAGTGCCCAAGGGCATCTTCGGCGACGGCGGCGGGGCGATGCTGCGCATGGTCGCGTACGGGTCGGAGCTCAACCTCGCGCATCCGCCGCGCCCGGCCGACCCGAAGATGGCCTGGGAACCCGAGTGGGCAGTGAAGATCCGCGTCAAGAGCGTGACGAACGCGATGCTCGGCATGGATATCGACGAGATGACGCACGGCGGCGGGCAAGCGCCGGCCGCTGATGAGCCGCCGCCGGCACAGAAAGAGGACGCCAATCCGCTGAACCCGGCGAGTTTGCTGAAGGGGATTTTCGGGAGGTAGGGGCCCAGGCCGCGGACTGACCGACCATGGCCTGCAGCTCAGTTGCAAAGTCGCCGCGGCCTCATTGGCCGCAGCATCCAGTCAGCGGCTGGGCCGTGGGCTGCGTTGGCTCCGGCACGGCCCTATGGGCCTGGACTTCGCTGCGCGACGTTACCCTGCGCCGGCGAACGA
>JBDTSN010000226.1:0-4796 GCA_039931145.1 Burkholderiales bacterium
GATCGAATCGAACTGGCCGAAGATCAAGTTCCACGCGCTGCGCGAGCACGCGGGGCTGGTGTTTCAGCGCCAGATGGACGGTGGAGGCGCGTGATCATGTCGAATCCCGGCGGCCTGGTGCGATGACCACTGCGTTACCCTTCGCGCACGCTCATGCAAGGAACACCGTCATGCCCCGCCCCATCCTCGAAGAAGAAAATATCCACCCGGCGATCCTCGACAAGGTCGCGAACCTGCACGTCGACATCGTTCACAACGTCCGTTCGGCGGCAGCCTCCAACCCGGTACTCGTCGTCGGCATGGCGGGCAACCCGCACTGCAGGCGCGCGCGCAAGATGCTCGGCGCGGTCGGCGTCGCGCATCACTACCTCGAGTACGGCAGTTACATGAATCACTGGCGGCTGCGCAACGCGCTGAAGATGTGGACCGGCTGGCCGACCTTCCCGATGGTCTTCGTGAAGGGCGTGCTCGTCGGCGGCGCCGACAATTTGCAGGCTTTGATCGCGAGCGGGGAACTCAATCGCCTGCTTGCGACCTGAGTTCCGGCAAAGCCACTGCGCTGCGAGCGCCCGCGAAGCGTCGGGCAGCGCACGGCTTCGCATCGTCCAAGGGTCACTGCGGGGGGTGGCCTCGGTAGGCCGATCCTAGAATCCTGACGCATGATGAAGTCATCCGGCGCGTTTGTGCCATGAGGTCTCTGCTGCGCGACGGGTGGCTGTCATGCCTGCTCGCGCTTGCCGTGCTCGCGCCCGTCGGCGCCACTTCGCCCACCGCGCCGACACCGCCCGCGTCGGCCGCGCAAGCGGCAGCACGCTGGGTGCATGCCTACGCCGCCTACGGCGAGCCGAAGTACGGGCCCGACTTCAACCATTTCGAGTACGTCAACCCGCAGGCGCCCAAGGGCGGCACGCTGCAGTTGAAGAACCCGGATCGACGCACGAGCTTCGACAAGTTCAACAACTTCACGACGCGCGGCAATGCGCCAGGCGGCCTCGTGATCTTCGTCTTCGAGACGCTCGCCATACTTTCTGGCGACGAGCCGGAGACGATGTACGGGCTACTTGCCGAGGAGATGCAGGTCGCCCCCGACAAGTCGTCGATCACCTTTCGCCTCAACCCGAAGGCGCGCTTCTCGAACGGCGATCCGGTACTTGCGAAGGACGTGAAGTACAGCTTCGATTCGATGTCCGGCAAATTCGCTTCGCCGACTTACCAGTCGGCATTCGAGGGCGTCTCCGCAGTGGTGCTGGACGAGCGAACCATCCGCTTCGATCTGGGAAAGCCGAGCAAAGAGATGCTGTTCACGATCGGCACCAACTTGTTCATCTTCTCGCACAAGTGGGGCATGAAACCCGACGGCAAGCACAAGCGCTTCGACGAGATCGTCGGCGAGCATCCGATCGCGAGCGGGCCGTACAAGATCGGCGCGGTCGACATGGGCCGGCGCATCGAGTTCGTGCTGGACCCGGACTACTGGGCGCGCGACCTGCCGGTGCGGCGCGGCTTCTTCAACTTCGGCCGCGTCGTCTATCGCTACTACCAGGATGAAACCATCGCCACCGAGGCCTTCAAGGCGGGCGAATTCGACATCGTGCGCGTCTATGGCGCGCGCACCTACAACCGCCAGCACAAGGGCCCGAAGTGGGACGACGGGCGGATCAGGAAGGAGCTGTTCGAGACCGGCTTCGGGCAGCACCTGCAGGCTTACGACTTCAACCTGCGCCGGCCGATCTTCCAGGACCCACGCGTGCGCGAAGCGATCATCCTGACCTACGACTTCGACACATGGAACAACCGCTACAAGATGTACACGCGGGCGTCGAGCATGTTCAACAACTCGGACTTCGCCGCGCAGGGCATGCCGTCGGAGGCAGAGTTGAAGCTGCTCGAACCGTTCCGCAATGAACTGCCGACCGAGGTCTTCGGCCCCGCCTACGTGGCGCCGGGCACCGACGGCGAAGCGCCCAAGCTGCGCGCCAATCTCCTCAAGGCGCGCGCACTGCTCGAAGCGGCCGGATGGAAGCTCGCACCCGACGGCAAACTGCGCAACGCGAAGGGCGAGGCTTTCGAGTTCGAGTACCTCACGCCGCAGGAAGGCGCGCGCCTGACCGACTGGCAGAGGAATCTCGCGAAGCTCGGCATCACGATGAAAGAGCGCCAGGTGGACTTCGCGCTCTACCGCACGCGGCTGGAGAACTACGACTACGACATGGTCGCAATCGTCGAGGGCCGCTTCACGCTGCCGGACCCGAACGGGCTCGACACGCTTTACGGCAGCAAGTCGGCCGACGAGAAGGGCAACAACAACTTTCGCGGCGTGAAGAGCCCCGCGGTCGATGCGCTGATCAAGGCGATGAGCCAGGCGAAGACGATCGACGAGCTGCGCACCGCGAGCCGTGCGCTCGACCGCGTCGTGATGTGGAACTACTGGCAGGTGCCGGACCTGTACTTCTCGAAGTTGCCAACGAGCTACTGGAACAAGTTCGGAAGGCCGAAGGTGATGCCGAAGTACTACTCGATCGACAGTCCGAACGACTTGCAGCCGGCGTGGCCGATCACGACATGGTGGATTCGTGACCCGGCGCAACGCTGAGGTCTCCCGCGCAGCATGGCCGCCGCGCTGGGCCGTAGCCATGCTGTGGTTGGCCGGCGCCCACCTGAACGCGAGCGCGGCTGCCAACACGATTGCGGGCCCGCAGACCGGCGCAAGTTCAGCGACGGCGGCCACGGCAGCATCCGCCGCCGCCGCGCCGTGGGTGCCCGCCTATGCCGCCTTCGGCGCGCCGAAGTACGGCCCCGACTTCAAGCACTTCGACTACGTGAACCCGGACGCGCCGAAGGGCGGCACGCTCAACCTGCGCAACCCGGATCGGCGCCAGAACTTCGACAAGTTCAACTACTACACGATCCGCGGCAACGCGCCGGCCGGCATGGCGATCTTCATGTTGGAGCCGCTCACGATCCTCGGCGCCGACGAGCCGCGCACGATGTACGGGCTGCTCGCCGAGGCGATGAAGATCGAGCCCGACTTCAGCGCGATCACCTTCCGCTTGAACCCGAAGGCACACTTCACCAATGGCGATCCGGTCAGCGCGACCGACGTCAAGTACAGCTTCGATTCACTCTCCAGCAAGTACGCTTCCCCGGTCTACAGTTCGGCGCTGGCCGGCGTTCGCGAGGCAATGGTGATCGACGAGCGCACGATCCGCTTCGAGATGAACGAGCGCAGCAGTGACGCGCTGTTTCGCGTCGCTGCGCTGCCAGTCTTCTCGCACAAGTGGGGCTTGAAGCCTGACGGCACGCACACGCGCTTCGACGAGATCATCGACGAGATGCCCATCACGAGCGGCCCCTACACCGTCGGGCAGGACGACTCGGGGCGCCGCATCGAATTCAAGCGCGACCCGAACTACTGGGCGAAGGACCTGCCGGTGCGGCGCGGCTTCTTCAACTTCGACCGTGTCGTCTACCGCTATTACCAGGATGAGGACGTCGCAACCGAGGCGTTCAAGGCAGGCGAGTTCGACCTCGTGCGCGTCTATGGCTCAAGGATCTGGGTGCGCCAGCACAAGGGGCCGAAGTGGGACGACGGGCGCATCGTCAAACAGGCCTTCCAATACGGCACCGGCCAGGGCTTGCAGGCCTACATGCTGAATATGCGCCGCCCGCTGTTCCAGGACATTCGCGTGCGCGAAGCGCTCGGCCTAAGCTACGACTTCGAGACCACCAACAGCTATCGCCTGTTCAAGCGCGCGAACAGCGAGTTCAACAATTCCGCGTTCGCCGCGCAAGGTTTGCCCAGCGCCGGCGAGCTCGCACTGCTCGAGCCGTTCCGGAAGGATCTGCCGAAGGAGGTGTTCGGTCCGCCATTCGTCGCACCGCGCACCGACTCCGACGTGAATGCATTGCGGCGCAACCTGCTGAAGGCCCGATCCCTGCTCGAGGCGGCAGGCTGGAAGCTCGCGGCAGACGGCCGCCTGCGCAACGCGAAGGGCGACGCCTTCGAGTTCGAGTACCTCGCGCCGGGCGATGCCGTCAACAGCGCGCGGCTCAACAGCTGGGCGCGCAATCTGGACAAGCTCGGCATCAGCCTCAAGATCCGCAATGTCGATTTCGCGCTGTACAGCCGGCGGCTCGAGGCGTACGACTTCGACGTCGTCACGATTGCGGCAATCTCGTTTGCGCTGCCTTCGCCGGCCGACTATCTCGCGATCTACGGCAGCAAATCGGCCGACGAGAAGGGCAACAGCAACTTTCGTGGCGTCAGGAGTGCTGCGGTCGATCACGTGATCGAAGCGATGAACCAGGCGAAGACGCTCGAGCAGTTTCGCGACGCGACGCGCGCGCTCGATCGAATCGTGATGTGGAGCTACTGGCAGGTGCCCGAGCTGTATGCCGACTTCGAGCCGATCTCTTACTGGAACAAGTTCGGCATGCCGGCAAAGCTTCCGCTGTACTTCACGGCCGATTTGCCGCCCGACGTCGATTGGCAACTTGCCTGGCCGCTGGTGACGTGGTGGATGAAAGATGCGGCGAAACACTGATCCCAACCAAGGGCCGACACGATGCTGAACTACATCCTCAAACGTCTGCTGCTGATGGTGCCGACGCTGCTCGGCGTGCTGACCATCACCTTCATCGTGATCCAGTTCGTCCCCGGCGGGCCTATCGAGCAGTTGATGGCCGAGGCGCGCATGGGCCCGGGCGGCGGCGAAGGGTCGGCGTACAAGGCGGGGCGCGACAGCGACGCCAAGCAGATTGCGGAATTGAAGAAGCTCTACGGCTTCGACAAGCCG
>JBDTSN010000227.1:0-4774 GCA_039931145.1 Burkholderiales bacterium
TCGTCAACAGCATCCATCATCAGGCGGTCGATCGGCTCGGCAGCGACCTGGTCGTCGAGGCACGCAGTGAAGAAGACGGTATCGTCGAGGCGATCCGCGCCACCGGCTCGCTCTACGTCGCCGGCGTGCAGTGGCACCCCGAGTTTCATTGGCGGCGCACCGACCGCCTCGACCCCGAGCCCCTGATGAGCGCCTTCCTGCAAGCGGTGCGCAGCCGCGCCGACACCTCGTGAACACTGACGTCGCCGCATCGCTCTCCGTGCTGCCCCACGGCCTGCCGGAAATGAACGTGCTGCTCGTCTTCGGCGTGCTGCTCGCGTTCGGTACGCTCGGCGGCCTGCTCGCGGCGCGCGTGCGCTGGCTGCCGACAATCACCGGCTTCATGGCGCTCGGCCTGATCGTCGGACCGAGCGGCATCGGGCTACTGTCGAAGGAATCGCTGGACAGCGCACGCGTGCTGGTCGACATCGCGCTCGGCCTGATCCTGTTTCAGCTCGGCGTCACGCTGCATCCCTGGATCGCGCTGCGCAACCGCGCGCTCGTCGTCACGAGCCTGGTCGAAGGCGGGGCGACGTTTGGCGTGATCCTCGCGCTGATGCTGTGGATCGGCTCGCCGCCGATGGTCGCGGTGCTCGCGGCGGCAATCGCGGTGTCGTCGTCGCCCGCGGTGCTGATGCACGTCGCACACGAGTTGCACGCCGAGGGGCCGACGGTGGACGCCGCCGAGACGCTCGTCGCGATGAACAACGTGCTCGCTTTCGTGCTGTTCTCGCTTGCACTGCCATTTGCGCTGCGCGATTCCAGGGTCGGCCTGGAGACCGCGCTGCTGCTGCCGGCCTACCAGGCGTTCGGCGCGATCGCGGTGAGCGTCGGCGTCGCCTGGGTCGTGACGCGCATCGCGCACCTCACGCGCGCCGACGAGCACCATTTCCGCTTCGCGCTCGTCGTCGGCGCAGTGATGCTCTCGCTCGGGCTTGCAGACGCGCTCAAGGTATCGAGCCTCTTTGCTTCGCTCACGCTCGGCATCGCCTGCCGCTGGCTGCAGGGCGGCTCGCGCCTGACGCGGGTGGAGTTCGGCGGCGGCGCGGACGTGTTCTTCATCATCCTGTTTGTGTTCGCCGGCGCGAATCTGCATGTCCACGAAATGATCAAGTACGCACCGGTCGCGATCGCCTTCGTGCTCGCACGGTCGCTCGCGAAGTCGGCGTCGGTCTATGGCTGCGGGCTCGCCTTCGGCCACCCGCACCGACAGTCGGTCTCCGCTGCGTTGCTGCTGTTGCCGATGGCGGGCCTCGCGATCGGCCTCGTGCAGACGACGAGCGGGCTGCTGCCCGAGCTCGGCGTGCAGGTGTCGACGCTCGTGCTCGCGGCCGTCGCGCTGTTCGAGACGATCGGCCCGCCGATCGCTGCGTTCGCGTTGCGCCTGTCGGGCGACGCCGGACGCGGCGCGATCGTTGCGGACAATGCCGGATCGGTGCCGCAAGCAGCAGCTCATGAATCGGCCTGAGGCTTGACGCCATGAACGACTTCCCGACCGCCTGGCTCAAACAGCCTCTGTTCTCGATCGGCGGCAACCGGATCGACATCGGCGAGCTGCTGGTGGCGATCGTCTTCATCGTCGGCATCTGGTGGTTCGCAGGGTTCCTCGAACGCAGCGTGCACCGCGTGACACTGCGCTACGCCGACGAACCGTGGAAGAACGCGCGCATCCACATGCTCAGCCGCCTGCTGCGCTACAGCGTGTGGGTGATCGGCACGATCGTCGGCCTCAACTACATCGGCATCGACCTCTCGAACATCGCGCTGCTCGGCAGCGCGTTCGCGGTCGGCCTCGGCTTCGGGTTGCAGTCGATCTTCAGCAACTTCGCCTCGGGCATCATCATCCTGCTCGAGAGCAGCCTGAAGGTGGGCGACTTCGTCGACCTGCAGTCCGGCGTGCGCGGCCACGTGCGCGAGATCGCGATGCGCTACACGCGCATCACCACCAACGATTCGCTCGACGTGCTGGTGCCGAACTCGGAGTTCATCAACGGGCGCGTCAGCAACTGGACGCTCGACGAATCAAATCGCCGCATGCACATCGCGTTCGGCGTCGCCTACGGCACGCCCAAGGAACTGGTGCGCGAAGCGGGCCTCGCCGCGGCCGCAGCCGTCACCGGCATCCTCGATCTCGCAGGCCGGCACAGTTCGGTATGGCTCGTCGGCTATGGCGACAGCGCGGTCAACTACGAACTCATCATCTGGGCCGACCGCTCGCTCGCGACGCATCCCGGCTCGACCCACGCCAAGCTGATGTGGGCGCTGGACGACGAACTCGCGCGCCGCGGCATCGAGCTCCCGTTCCCCCAGCGCGACCTGCACATGCGCTCAGGCGTGCTCGACGTGCGCGTGCAGACGAAGGAGACCGGGCTTGCGGAAGTCACGGCGGGTGCGGGTGCGGGTGCAGCCGTTGGGGCCGGCAAGCCCGCAGAACCGCCGGCCCCGATGGGCTAGCTTGCGGTTCGTTTCGCGATCTGAGCTCACGGAACGCTCGCGATCGACAGACAAGCGGTGCTCATTCCGTCGTCAAGGCGCGCTCGGCGGGGCTCCTGCGATCGTGCGTACGCGCCAGCGCGTCGGCGGCATGCCTGACCAGCGCCGAAACGCACGCGTGAAGGTGCTGGCATCGGCGAAATGCAGGCTCTGCGCGATCGCGATCATCGGCATCGCGGTGTCGCTCAGCAGTTGGCGCGCCACCTCGTAACGCACATCGTCAACCAGCGCCTGAAAGCTGATGGCATGCGGCTTGAGTTTGCGGTCCAGCGTGCGTCGATGCATCACCAGTTCCGCGGCGATATGGTTCATCGAGGTGCTGCCGCTCAGCAGTTGGCGGCGCAGCATGCGGCGCAACTGTGCGGGCAAGTCGCCAGTAGCTTCGGCCTCGATGGCGCGCGCCTGCGCTTCGAGTGAGCGCAAACGTTGCGGGTCCGAACTGCGCAGCGGCACATCGAGCCAGGCCTTGTCGAAAACCACCGCGGCGCCTTCGCAATCGAAGCGCAGCGGCGCTCGCAGAAAGCTGCGATAGGGGCGGATATCGGCGGGTCGGCTGCGCGTGAACCGGATCTCGCGCGGCAACCACCGGCTGCCGCAAAGCGCGCGCATGACGTTCCAGGTTGTCGCCAGCCCGATGTCGTAGATCACCTCGGCGCGTTCGACGCCGGGCTCGTAGAGTGCGTAGCGGTAGCTCGCGACGTGCGAATCCTCGCGCAGTATCAACAGCCCGCCGCCGTCGCTCAGTGTGAGATAGCGCGCCAGCAACTTCAGCGCGCTGCGCACGTCCGGCGCGGCCTTGACCAGGTCGGCAACGAAGCCAAGCGACTCCAGCGGTGAATGCCGACCGATCAGCAGGCCCAGATGGGCACAGCCCGTGCGATCGGCACACAGACCAAGCAAGTGGCTGCCCTGCCTGAACGGCACCAGGTTATCGGGGTGGTCGAACAACTCGAGCGGCAAACCCGACTCGACCAGCACTTGTTGCAAGTTGACACCAAACTCTTCAAGCAAGGGCTTCAGAGCCAACGTAGACGCGGCGCGGTCGTAGCCGGCAGGCACGACGCTGGCAACAGAGGAAAGACTTGGCGACGTGAGGACTGGAGTTGCCATGAAGAAGGAATGCGCCGGACAGCAGCGTCATTGTGCGCGGGCAGGCGTCCGCTAAAGCCGACATTGTCACAATATGCAAAGCATGGCATCCACGACTTCCCTACACTGCCGCGGCTGCGGCTGCGGCTGCGGCTGCGTGATGCGCAGCGGGTTGAGGTCACTGCGTTCCCGCCCGCCCGCGTCGGCAATCACCTCAGAAACTCCGAACCATGAAACTCCATCCTCAACACCTTGCGATCGCCGCGACGCTTGCGCTGCTGCCGCTTTCGTTCTCGGCTTCAGCCGACGAGGGCGGCGTGCCGTTCTGGTTCTCGGGCCAGTACGCGAGCCTCGCCGCGGTCCCGGCAACGCCGGGCTGGTCCCTGCCGATACAGGGCTACTACTACAGCGGCAGTGCTTCCAAGAGCAAATCGCTCACCCATGGTGACAGCGTGACGCTCGGCCTCAATTCGCGTTCGCCACTGCTGATGGCTCAGCCGTCCTACGCGCCGCAGACGAAGCTGTTCGGTGGTCAGGCGTCGATCGGGCTTGGGTTCGGATTCGGCTCGAACACGACTGAGGCCGATATCTTGATTTCGCCGCGCGGCACCGAGTTCGACCGAAGCGACACGACGTCGGGGATGACCGACCTCTACCCCATCGCCAGTCTCGCGTGGAATCAAGGCGTCCACAACTGGATGACGTACGTGACCGGCGACATTCCGACCGGCGACTACGACAGCACCCGGCTCGCCAACATCGGCATCGGGCATGCGGCGATCGATGCCGGCGGCGGCTACACGTATTTCGACGAGAAGACCGGGCGCGAATTTTCTGCGGTGGTGGGCGTGACCTACAACTGGAAAAGCAGCGACACCCAGTACAAGAACGGCGTCGACTCCCATCTCGACTGGGGTGCGTCGCAATTCCTTTCGGCCAACTGGCAGGTCGGCGTGGTGGGCTATGTCTACTACCAACTCAGCGGCGACAGCGGGTCCGGCGCAAAGCTCGGGGCGTTCAAGTCGAGGGTCTCCTCGATCGGCCCCGAACTCGGCTATGCGTTCACCATCGGCGGTCAGCCCGCGTACGCGAACCTGCGCGGATATTGGGAGCTCGAGGCGAAGAACCGGATTGAAGGCTATGCGGTGTTCGC
>JBDTSN010000228.1:0-4759 GCA_039931145.1 Burkholderiales bacterium
CGAGCCGGCGCCGCGCGAAACCAAGGGCATCAGCTACAACCCGGATCTGATCCGCCAGTACCATGAAGATCATCGGCAGTTGCTTGGTCTCTTTGCTCGTGCGCATCAGGCGGCTGAAGCGGGTCAATGGCCCGAAGTCGAAGCGGCGCTGAACACCTTTCGCACCTCGTTGACGGACCACCTCCTGAGCGAGAGCATCCGCCTCTACACCTACCTGAAGCAGCAGGTGGCGGGCGATCAGGACAGCATGGATTTGATGAAGAGCTTTTCGTCCGAGATGAACGCGATCGGAAGGGTGGTGATGAGCTTCCTGGACGGCCAGAAGGACCTCAGCCGTTCACCGGCCAAGCAAGGAGCATTCTTGCCGGTGTGGACGGACATTGGCCGCACGCTGGGCGACCGCATCGCGCGCGAGGAAAAGACGCTCTATCCGATGTACCAGGACAGTCACTGAGCGGCCCGCCATCGATCCCGGCGACGTTGCCAGCTCGTATGGCGGCGGCGCCGATAGCAGCATCCCGCTCGATCGGCCGACGCTGACCCTTGGCTTTGTCGGCAGGCTGGCGCCGTCGTCGCGGGGAGAATGATCCGCCGTCAACGCGCCCCGCTCTCCGACGGCCGGCTGTGCGCCGCCAGCGCGTCGGCGCTCGCGCCGTCGAGCGAGCGCAGGAACGCGACGAGCGCCATCTTCTCGGCCGGTGACAGACCGAGAGGTGCGATGCGTGCATCTTTGTCGGCCACATCGCCGCCGCCTCGATCGTAGAAGTTCACCACAGCTTCCAATGTCGGAAGCGATCCGTCGTGCATGTAGGGTGCGGTGCGGGCAACGTTGCGCAAGCTCGGCGTTTTGAAGGCGAAGCGGTCGGCAGGGTCGAGCGTGATTTCGAAACGGCCCAGATCGGGCGGCACAGCCTCGGCGAACGCAGCCAGATCGGCGCTGGACAGGATCGTCTGCACACCGGGTGCGAGTGGCACGACGATCGCGCTGTCGGTCGTCATCGCCTGCCCGGCGCCAGTGACGTGAAACTTGCCGTCCGCGAACAAGGCACTCTTCTCGCCGACGTCGTGGCAGCCGGTGCACCGGCCCTTACCGGCAAAGATGCGAAAACCGACCTGCTCCTGTTCGGAAAGCGCGCCCGCGTCGCCGCGATAGCGCCAGCGATCGAAGCGCGAATCTGCTGCCACCAGCGTGCTCTGGAACGCGGCAAGCGCCGCACCCAGCGTGTCCATCCCCGGCCCGGCGCCGGCAAAGGCGTGCTCGAACAGGCCGTCGTAGTCCGGCAACGAACGAATCCGCTGAAGCACGTAGCCGATCGACGGATTCGCCATCTCGTCTACATGCAAGAGCGGCATCCAGGCTTGGGTGGCGAGCGAGAACTCGCGCCCGTCGTGAAACAGCAATCCCTGCCAGGCGACGTTGAGCAGTGTCGGCGCATTGCGCCTGAGGCTCTTGCCCTCGATGCCGACCGCCGTTTTTGAGGCATGCGAAGTGAAGCCCTCCTCGGGCACATGACACATCGCGCACGACTGAGTGCCGTTGAACGACAGCCGTCGATCAAAGAACAGCTTGCGGCCGAGCTCGATGCGCGGGCCATCACGCAGCACTCCCGTGGGCAGCGTGAGGGGGGGCAGGCCGAACGCAGCGCCGGCATCGACTGGTACAGGCGCCGGTGTGCATGCCTGCAGCGCGGCGGCCATGGCGGCCGCGAACCAGGCCGTCGCGCCGCGGCGCAGCGTCATTGCGATCCCGATTCGGCCTTGGTCAACGATTCGCCGCGCGCCTCGAGCGCCAGGGTTTTGATGTCGTTGACGATGACCTGCGGTTGCAGGAACGCGGCGCTGTAGATCTCGCGTACCCGGCCGCGCGCATCGAGCAGGAACACCTTGAGCATGTGCGCGCGCGCCCGCGTTGGCGCACCACTGGCGTCGAGCTCGATTTCGACATCCTGGCCGAAGTCATCCAGGATGGGGGCGAGGAAGGTCGTCGAGTAGGTGGTCAGGAAGAACCACGGCAGCTGCCTGTCCTTGGCGTTCGCGCCGCCATACGCCTGCATCGCCTTCGGGGTGTCGTTGGCCGGGTCGAAGGAAAGGCTCACCAACCGCACCCGGCCGCGCAGCGTTGGGTCGGCCAGCACCTGGCGTTTCACCGTGTCGAAGGTGGCGTAAGCAAGCGGGCAGCCGATCGGGTCGGTGCAGTAGGTGTAGATGAACGACAGCAGCGTGATCGCGCCGTGGGTGTAGCCCGACAGCCGGTGCGGCAGCCAGTTGCCTTCGAGCACCCAGCCATTGGCGGCATCCTGGATCACCGGCAACGCATAGCTGCCGGGCGCGGGCGCGACGAAATCCTGCGTCGGCGGCCGCACCAGCGGCTGGGTATGCGCTGCCTGCGCTGCCGCCCACAAAGCGAACAGCAGCGCAGCGCGCCAGCTCGTCAACGCCCGGTCGCCGCGACTTGCACCGCCGCGCCTCCGACCGATGCCGTTGCACTACTCGACCTGGCCGTGAACTTCATGTGGTGCGCGCGGCCCAGCTTGAGCTTGTTGAAGTCAAGTTCGAAGACCGGCTTCAACTCCTTGCCGTCCCAGTCGAAACCCTTCACGAACTGATCGTTGTCCTCGCCCTTCTTGTCCCAGTTGGCCAGCAGCGACGACGTGACGTAGACGCGTTTGCCGTCCCAGCTCTGCGACACCATGTTGACCTGCTTGCCCATCACCATCTCGTAGGTCTGCTTCGGCGCTTCTGGGTTGCTCAGGTCGAAATAGCGCGTCTTGCCGTCCATGAAGGTGTTGACCCACAGGCCCTTGCCGTCAGCGGTGATCGAGATGTCCACCGGCAGAGGAATCTTCGCCGGGTCGCCGATCGTCGCCACGTCCTTCGCCTGCCATTGGCCCGCTGCGTCCTGCTTGACGAGCCAAAGCTTCGAGGTCAACGCCGTTGCGGTGATCGCCCAGTTCTCGCCGTTCGCGAGTGACCAGCGGATCTCCAGCGGCGCGCCCGGTACATCGAACACCTTTGTCGGCTTCATCGCCTTGAGGTCCCACATCACCATCGTGTTGCCGAAGTTCTTCATCGCATTCGCATCCTTGACGAGCGTGCCAAGGTCCATCATGTAATTCGTCCAGCCGGTGAAGCTCGACGTGAGCATGGCGTTCTTCTGCGGGTTGATGCCGATGTCGTAGCCGTAGCCGTCACCGCCGCCGATCTCCTTCATCGCAACGGGCATCGCATGCGCCGAGACAAAGCCGCCCTTGTTGTTGTAGACCGCAATGCCGGTCACGCCACCATGATCCTTCGAGTTCGACAGGCCCTGCACCATCATCCGGCCGGGCAGCGCGTAGAACGTGTGCGGGCCGACGAAGCCGGTCTTGCTCTCGAAGTTCGAGATCGTGTTGACGAGCTTGGGTTTGCTCGGATC
The DNA here is from genome assembly GCA_039931145.1 of Burkholderiales bacterium. Lineage (GTDB taxonomy): Bacteria > Pseudomonadota > Gammaproteobacteria > Burkholderiales > Burkholderiaceae_C > CAIKUF01. Next base: position 3,416 of record JBDTSN010000228.1, read on the forward strand.
GGTGCCGACGTCGAAGACGAAGATCTTGTTGTCGTCGAGCCGTCCGGCCCACAGAAACTTGCGGTCGTCGGTGAAACCCATGTGGTGAGATTCGCCGCGCCCACCGACCGAGACCGAATGAATCACCTTGCCAAAGTTCTTGCTGCCAGGCACGACGTCGACCGTCACCAGCTTGTCGGAACCGTCGCCCAAGCCCTTCACTCCCAACGTCCAGACTTGCAGGAATTGCTCCTGGCCCTTGATCAGGCCGGTCATGTAGGGCGAGTTGCAGGTCTCGTCGGCTTGCGCCAAGTTCAGCGGGCCGATGCCCAGTGCGATCCCTGCGATCGCGGCGAGCAGGATTTGCTTTGCGTAGACGTACATGGTGTCTCCTTGGTGAGGGAACTCAAATCCTACCTTACTGAGTCTGTAAATGCATAGACGCAGGTGAGCTTGGGCTCAGGCACTGCGCTCGACAAACTCCGCCCAGGCCGAGCCGGACCGGCTGGCGCAAGCATGCTTTCGCCGCGACGCGGCGCGACGTTCAACTCGCGTCGAAGAAGTAGCGCTTCAGACCGGCGAGGATCATCTCGACCGCGATTGCGGTGAGCACCAGGCCCATGAGCTTCTCGGTCGCCGAAATCACCGAGTCGCCGAGCAGGCGGCGGATGCGCCCGGCGAGCAGCAGCACGCTGCCCGAGATCAGCATCGCGACGCTGAGCGCGCCGACCCATTCCATCAACTGACCGGGCTGGCGCGAAGCGAGCAGCAACACCGTCGCCATCGCCGACGGCCCAGCGAGCAGCGGCACGGCGAGCGGGAAGATCAGCGGCTCGCGCCCCTGCGGCCCACCATAGACCGCCGAGCCCGATGAAAAGATCATGCGTATCGCGATGATCAGCAGGATCACCCCGCCGGCCACCTCGAGCGAGCGCTCCGACAAGTGCATCACGCGCAAAAACGCGCCACCGAAAATCATGAAGCCGAAAAGTACGAGGAAGGCGATACCCACTTCGCGCACCGCGACCCAACGTCGCCGCTCGGGCGCGACGTCGCGCATGATGGGAATGAAGATCGGCAGGCTGCCGAGCGGGTCGAGGACGAGCAACAGCAGCACGAGGGCGGAGACGAAGCTGTGTTCCATAACTTGTGCCGGCGGACTCAGCCGCCGCCCGACCGGCTCGAGGCTGACGCGGCAAGCCCAGGACGAGCCGCGAATGCAATGAGCTCGGGGGCGCTCATCTGCCGCGCATGAACAGTGCGTCGAGCTCGCGCAACGTCACCTGGCGCCACGTCGGCCGGCCGTGGTTGCACTGGTCGGCGCGCTCGGTGCGCTCCATGTCGCGCAGCAGCGCGTTCATCTCG
>JBDTSN010000229.1:0-4737 GCA_039931145.1 Burkholderiales bacterium
TCATCCTGCCGGTCGTGCCGATGTTCCACGTCAACGCCTGGGGCCTGCCGTACGCGGCGTGCATGGTCGGCGCCAAGCTCGTCTTCCCCGGCGCCGCGCTCGACGGCAAGTCGCTCAACGATTTGTTCGAATCCGAGAAGGTCACCGTCTCGGCCGGCGTACCCACCGTCTGGCAGGGCCTGCTCGCCTACATGGACGCGAACAAGCTGAAGTTCAGCACCATGAAGCGCACCGTGATCGGCGGCTCGGCCTGCCCGCCGGCGATGATTCGCGCGTTCAAGGAGAAGTACGACGTCGACGTGCTGCACGCCTGGGGCATGACGGAGACGAGCCCGCTCGGCACGGCCTGCGCCTTCAAGCCCAAGCACCTCACGCAATCGCAGGAGGAACACTACGCCGTGACGGGCAAGCAAGGCCGCGCGATCTATGGCATCGACATGAAGATCGTTGGCGATGACGGTGCCGAGTTGATGTGGGGCGGCGAGACGTCGGGTGAGTTGCTGGTGCGCGGCCCGTGGGTCGTGAATCGCTACTTCAAGGACGAAGGCGGCAACCCGCTCATCAGTGATGCCGATGGCCACGACTGGTTCCCGACCGGCGACGTCGCCAAGATCGACGCCGACGGCTTCATGCAGATCACCGACCGCAGCAAGGACGTGATCAAGTCCGGCGGCGAGTGGATTGGCTCGATTGACCTCGAGAACATCGCCATGGCGCACCCCGCGGTGGCGATGGCGGCGTGCATCGCCGCGCACCACCCGAAGTGGGACGAGCGCCCGCTGCTCGTCGTGGTCAAGAAGCCCGGCGCCGAAGTGACGCGCGACGAGCTGATCGCCTTCTTCGACGGCAAGATCGCGAAATGGTGGACGCCGGACGATGTGGTCTTCACCGACGCGATCCCGCTCGGCGCGACCGGCAAGATGCTCAAGAACCGCCTGCGCGAGCAGTTCAAGGATTACAAGCTGCCGACGGCTTGATGAAAGGCGCAACGCCATGCCGCTGATCCGCGTCGAACTCTTCGAGGGCCGCAGCGTCGAGCAAAAGCGCGCCCTGGCCACGGCGCTGACCGAGGCCACGGCGCGCACGCTTGGCATTGCCGCCGACGGCGTGGACGTGATGTTCTTCGACATCGCGCGCCACGACTGGGCGACAAGCGGCACGCTGTGGAGCGAAGCAAAACCCAAGCCACCTTCAACCGCCTGACGACGCGCTTGGCGTTTGGCGCCTAGCGATTGGCGCTTGGCGCGTTGCGCGGGTCAGCGGCTGCGGGACCGGCGTGGCCCGACACCTCAAGCCCAGATCACGCTGCCCTGCGCCGCGTACCAGCCTTCGAGTTTTGGCGCCACGGCCTTCTCGATGCGGCTGCGCTTGATCTTCATCGTCGGCGTCAGGTCGCCCGACTCCATCGTCCACGGCTCGCGCGTGACGACGAGCATGCGCAGCCGTTCGTGGGGGACGAGCGCCTTGTTGACCTCGGCGAGCAGCGGGCCGAGTTCGGCTTCAACCCGCGCGTGCGTCGAAGCGTCGTCGCGCTGCGATTGCCACGGCTCGGCGAGGACGACGATCGCGTAGGGCGCGCTCTGGCCGAGGCCCGAGACCATCGCGTGCTCGAGCATCGGGTTCGCGAGCAGCCGGTTTTCGATCGGTGCCGGCGCGACGTATTCGCCCTTCGCGGTCTTGAAGATTTCCTTCGCGCGCCCAGTGATCCTCAACTGGCCGCCGGGCCCGAACTCGCCCAGGTCGCCGGTGTGGAAGAAACCGTCTTCGGTGAAGGACACGGCGTCGAGTTCGGGCTGCTTGTAGTAACCGACCAACTGGCCGGGTGACTTGACGAGGATTTCGCCTTCGTCGCTGATCCGCACCTCGACACCGGGCGAAGGCAGGCCGACGTAGCCGGCGGTGCTGGATTCGGGTGTGCTGCGGTGCGAATAGGCGAAGTCCTCAGTCATGCCGTAGCCCTCGAGCAGGTTCAGGCCGAGGCGGCGGTACCACTCGAGCAGCGCAGGCGGAATCGGCGCCGAGGCGCTGTAGGCGCGGCGCACCTCATCCAGCCCGAGGCCGGTGAGGACCTTCTTGGCGACCTTCTTGCCGAGGAAGGGGATCTTCAGCAGCATGTTCAGCTTCTTCGGCGGCATCTTCGCGAACACGCCCTGCTGGAACTTGAGCCACAGGCGCGGCACCGAGATGAAGGTCGTCGGCCGCGCGCGCCGCAGGTCGGTGAGAAAGGTGTCGAGCGATTCGGCGAAGAAGATATGGCAGTCGCCAAGGACGAGCGCGCGGCATTCGACGACCCCGCGCTCAAACGAATGCGCGAGCGGCAGATAGGAAATGCCGCGCGCCTCGACGCCGGCCGGCAGCGCGGTGTGGGTGTCGGAGAGGCCGCATTCGATCGCGCCCGTGATGCGAGCGAAGCTTTGCATCACGCCCTTCGGTTGCCCGGTCGAACCCGAGGTGTAGAGCAGCATCGCCAGATCGTCGGCGTCGCGCGATGGCCGGCCGGCGAGCGGCGACGTGCGCGCAATGATCGCGTCCCACGTCTCGTAGCCGGTGTGCGGTGCGAACGGCATCTCGATGCACGCCAAGCCGGGCGGCACGGCGATCTTTTGCTGCGCCCAGGTGTCGAGCTTGCCGATGAAGAGCAGGCTCGCCTCGCTGTGCTCGAGCACGAAGCGCACGTTCTCTGCGGTCTCGGTCGGAAAGATCGCGACCGTCGTGCCGCCCGCCATCCAGACCGCCAGATCGACCATGAAGAAGTGCGCGCTGTTCTTCGCCAGCATCGCGATGCGCGCGCCGGGTGGCAAGCCGAGGCTCTTCAGATGCGCGGCCATGCGGCGCGACTGATCCATCACCTCGCGCCACGTGTAGTCGACCACCTTGCCGCCGCCGAAAGGCTGGGTGAGGAAGACCTTGTCGGCGAGCGTGGCCTCGTGCTCGTAGGCGTAGTCGAGAATCAGCTTGGGTTCTGGCATGTCGCATCCTTCCAGGGTTGTGCACGCGCAGTTGCGCTGAGCCCCTCGCAACGTCGATTGTGCGATGCCATCGTCGGCGCAACGACTCGGTGATTTCCCCGTCATCTCACGCTCGAAGGTGCCGGCGCCGTTGCAAACCGCGTACCGCCAGGCCCCCATCCCGGCCTTCCCCCAGCGGGGGAAGGAGCGATGAGCGGTCGAGTGGCCGCTTGCCCAGTGGCCGCGAGGCGCGCCGATAGAATCGATGCATGCGAATGCGGCGTGCCTCAAGCGTGTTCTGGTCCTGGATGGTCGCGGCGGCCTTATTGGTCGGGATCGTGTCGCCCGCGATCGGGCAGTCGTTCGATACGCCCAATAGTCAGGCAGCTCGGGCCGACGTCTGCACGAGCGGCGGCTGGATCGCCGGTGAGCCCGGCGATGCGCCGCAACTTCCCGCGAAGACGCATCTGTTCGGTCACTGCCCGATCTGCTCGGCGCACGGTGCGCTGCCAGCGTTGTCGCGATCGTGTGACGTGGCGCCGTCGCTGGCGCTGACATTTGCGCTGCCGCGCGTCGTCCTCACTGCGCCGCCCGCGGCTCGCGGCTGGCAGCCGGCGCAGCCGCGCGGGCCGCCGCGGCGCGGCTGACGCGCGAGACGTTTGCCTGGCTGCTGCCGATGTGGCAACCAGGCATCTCAATCAGCCGGCCCCTCGATCTGCAACCCGATAGCGCGCGTCAGCGCGCAAGAGCTTCGGGCGGAACCATTTCAACAGTCCGGGTGCGAGACGCGCCGCGACGCCGCTCGACCATGACGACAGACGACTCCTCGAAGGAACAGACATGAATCGAATCCACTACACCTTGATCATGGCCGCGCTTGCGCTGGCCACCCCCTTTGCTTCGGCCCAGACCACCGTTAGCGACCCCTGGGTCCGCGGCACCGTCGCGCAGCAGAAGGCGACCGGCGCCTTCATGCAGATCACCTCGGCGCAGGGCGGCAAGCTCGTTGCCGTGAGCTCGCCGGTGGCCGGCGTTGTCGAGATCCATGAGATGTCGATGAGCGGCAACGTGATGAAGATGCACGCCATCCCCGAGCTCGCGCTACCGGCCGGCAAGGCGGTCGAGCTCAAGCCGGGCGGCTATCACGTGATGATGATGGACCTGAAGCAGCCGATGACGGACGGCGAGGTCGTGCCGCTGACGCTCGTGGTCGTTGGCAAGGACGGCAAGCGCGAGACGATCGAGGTCAAGGCGCCTGTCAAGCCGCTCGGTGCGATGAAGCACTGACGTTGGCGCCGAGGGAGCGCCGCCGAGCCGCTCCCAGGGCGCTCGCTCCCACGCGTTTGGGACCGACGCGCAGCGTCGCGGGGCGATCAATGAGCCCTGCGTGGTTACGCGGGGCTCATCCGCGTCGGCGGCAGGCGGCCGCGCGTGCGGCGCAGCAAAGTGATCGCAATCGTCAGGTTCAGCGCATTCCACGCGATGCCGTTGATGAACGCGGCGTGGTACGAGCCGGTGAGGTCGAACACCTTGCCCGACATCCAGCCGCCGAGCGCCATGCCGAGCAGGGTGAACATCAGCACCGTGCCGACGCGCGAGCCGGCTGCGGCGGCCGGGAAGTGCTCGCGCACGATGATCGCGTAGCTCGGCACGATGCCGCCCTGGAAGAGGCCGAAGAGCGCCGAGATCACATACAGCGAGACGAGGCCGTCGAACGGCAGGAAGAGCAGCAGGGCGATGCCCTGCAGCATCGAGCCGAGCACGAGCGTGCGCAGGCCGCCGATCCGGT
>JBDTSN010000230.1:0-4734 GCA_039931145.1 Burkholderiales bacterium
CCGGGAATCGCTCAAGACAGGCCGCAAGGACTGCCCAGACCGGTGGGGCGTAGATCGAGGGTGCGTGCCACTTCGCACGCACCCCTGACCGTCAACAGTGTGAGATCAGTCGGCTGCCCGGAGCTTCTTCACTTCCGCGTCCGACGGCATGTACTTGGCGCCGTCGAGGTACTTGTAGTCGACCATCACGCCCTTGCCGTCAACGTTCTTGGTGCGGCCGACGAAGACGCCCATCGTCGATTGATGATCCTGGGGCCGATAGCTGATCTTGCCGAACGGAGAGTCGACCTCGAGCCCGCTGAATGCTTCAACCAGCGCGTCGGTCTTCGTCGATTTGGCCTTCTTCATGCCTGCCGCGAGCGACTTGATGGCGCTGTAGCCAACGATCGAGCCCAGGTAGGGATGGTCCTTGAATTTCGCCTGGTAAGCGGCAAGGAATGTCTTGTGCTCGGGGATGTCGATGCCGTACCACGGATAGCCGGTCACGAGCCAACCGTTGGGCGCCTCATTCTTCAGCGGCTCCATGTACTCTGGCTCGCCGGTCAGCATGCTCACCACTTCACGATCCTTGAACAAGCCGCGCGTATTGCCTTCGCGCACGAACTTCGCCAGGTCGGCGCCGAACAGCACATTGAAGATCGCATCGGGTTTGGAGTCTGCGAGAGCCTGCACCACACTGCCCGAATCGACCTTGCCCAGAGGCGGCGCCTGTTCGGCGACGAACTCAATATCGGGCTGCGCCGCCTTCATCAGCTTCTTGAAGGTGGCCACCGCCGATTGGCCGTATTCATAGTTGGGGTAGACGAGCGCCCAACGCTTCTTGTTCATCTTCACGGATTCGGGCACCAGCATCGCTACCTGCATGTAGGTCGAGGGCCGCAAGCGGTAGGTATAGCGGTTGCCGTCTTCCCAGACGATCTTGTCCGTCAGCGGCTCGGCTGCAAGAAAGAAGACCTTCTTTTGCTTGGCGAAGTCCGTGACCGCAAGGCCAATGTGCGAAAGGAAGGTCCCCGTCAGGACATCGACCTGTTCGCGCGAGATCAACTCTTCGGCCGCCCGCACCGCGTCACCAGGGTTGGCGTTGTCGTCGCGCGTGATCAACTCGATCTTCTTCCCGTTCACGCCACCCGCCGCATTGATTTCCTCGACGGCAAGCTCCATTCCCATTTTGTATGGCCCGAGGAACTGAGGCTGTGCCTTGTAGCTGTTGATCTCGCCGATCTTGATCACGTCCGCGCCGTGCGCCGTCGTCGTCCCGACGACGGCGAAGGCGATTGATGCGGCGAGCGCACGCCAAACTTGTTTGCTGTGGATCATCGCTTGTCTCCTGTTGGGGTGGGTTGAAAAGATCTTGAATGGACGGCCAGGCTCAACGCAAGCCGTCCTCGCCTTTGATTTCGCTTGCCTTGAGCCCGCCGATGCGTGGCAGCGGGCGGCCGCTGTCGGTGACGACAACTGCAACGAGAATCTCGTTGGCACGCGGCGCATCGCCGATGCGTGCTTCCATGGCGTCGAAATGGCTGCGCACAAAAGCCGCATCCTTGTGACCGAGGGGCACGTCAATCGCCGTTCCCAGACCGCCGCGCTTCTTGCTCGAAGGAACCAACGCGGCGCCTTTCTCGACTGCAGCGCGCAACGGCGCGCCGAGCTTGGGGTGCAGGATGGCGGCGGCATGCTCGAGTTCGCCAGCTTCGCCGACGATCGCCGCCTTGCCGTAACTCTGGGCTTCGCCCGGCTTGATGCCGAGTGCCTCGACACAGCGCTTGCCGAGCAACCCGCCCAACTCTTCGCCAATGGCCGAGAGTTCATCGAGATTCTCGACGTAGCGGCCGGCGCAGGGGTTGTCGATCACGGCCATGGCGAGCGCCCGGCGTGTCGGAGGATCGATGGCGCGTCCCATTTCGATGCGGATTTCGTCGACCTGAACGACGATCTTGCGAATCTTGGCAGACATGTTCATTCCCAATCGTTGAGTCAAGGTGAAGCCGGAAGGCTCAGCGCAAGCCATCCCAGTTCTTGATAGCGCCAGAGGCAAGGCCACCGACGCGCGCGTGGATTCGTGAGCCCGTGCTCATCGCCAGAATGAAGACGAGTTCATCGGCTGCAGGTGCGCCGGGCACGCGCACCTCGATCGCGTCGAAATGGCTGCGCACATAGGCCGCGTTGATGTGCGTCATCGGTACGTCGAGCGTGGCTCCGGGACCACCGACCTTCTTTGTCGATGGCACGATCGCCAACGCGTTGCCGGGTTGACCCGTCTTCACTTCGGCCTGCCCTTTCGCATAGGCCGCGCGGTCGCCTTTCCATCCGAGCAGTTCACGCATCGCGTAACCGCCGGGCACGTGCCACAACGCGCCATGCTCAAGTTCGCCGGCACTGCCGACGATCGAACCCTTGCCGTAGCACTCGATGCGCTCGACCGGTATGTTCATTGCCGCACGCAGCTGATGCGCCATGTCGACGCCGACCGGATTGAGCGCCTCCATCATCGGCAGGATGTCGGGTTCGTAGCGACCCGCAAACGGATTGCGCATGACGACTGCGATCGCCCCGCGACGCAGCGGCACCTCGGGTACGGGGCCGAACTCGTGGTGGATGTCCTCCACCTGGGTCATGACGCGTCGGATTTCGATCATCGATTCAATCTCCTCTTGGGTATATGTTCATGCCAAGGCGGTGGCGTGAACAGTCGCCGGGTTCTCATCGACTGTGGGTTCGAGTTGCGTCTCGCCGACGTAGGTTACCTGACCTTGGCAGACGAGTGTGCAAGACCAGATCAGCCCTGCCTCACGCAATGCAGCCGCGCACCGCGCACCTGCTTCAAGTGCACGCCGCGTAACGTCATCACCGAGCGCCGGAACATCGACCGTAACGGCAATCTCGCCAAGATCACTGTCGTCCTTCACTTCGCACGCCGGTTTGCGCACGATGCGCGGATCGATCACATCGACCGCGTTGGCGATCACTGTCGCGGCGGCGTCGGCTTCGGCCGCGGTGCGCGCCAGGACTGTCACGCTGTCAGCTATGCCACGCGAGAAACTGCGCCCGCGCCAACCGCTCGTCGCGACCCCCCGCACCGGCATCGCGTGCGTGACGTCGAGATGGCCGTCGGTGCGAATGCCATGCAGGATCTGACTGGCGTCGAGTCGGGCGAGGTCAGCGAAAAGGCCGACGCGCAGCGATCGTTGCGGCGCCAGATGCCACGCGATGTCGCCACCATCATTGACCCAGGCGCGCTCGATCCCTTCGACCTCGTAGTACGCGATCAATTCCTGTGCGACCGCGCCCGCCACCGCAGCCATCGGTGTGACGTACCCCTCGCGGTACGGATGGCACGCCATCCACATGCGCCGCGCGATCGGGCCGTTCAGCACGCACGGACCGTCTACCCGCTGGCGCAACAACGGCAGTTCGGCAACGAGTTCATCGAGAATGACCTCGAAGCGGCGCCACGCGGCCGCATGCGCCACCTCAAGTGCGTGCGCATTGCCATCGGCGCCGATCACGATGTCGATCGGTCCGTGTTGGAAATGCAGCCGCCCATCCGGCAGCCGCGCTTGGCAGGCAGGCATCGTGCGCTCAGCCGAGGAGCGGGGGCCGTCCCAACGGCCAAGGATTCGCAGGATCGAGCGCCTCCCAGCGGCGCCGCGTCGGCGCACCGTCGTTGTTGCGGGCCCCGTGGCGCAGCACGTCCTCGAGCGAACGCACGCTGTCCACATGGCCGCCGAGACTGCGGTAGTTGTCGAGCGTCATGCTGAACTCGATCGGTGCCACGATCGCCGGCGTGGGCACGGTGCCGAAGCTGTTGTCCGGCATGCGCATGACATCGACCATGACGGTGATCCCGCCACCCGGCCAGACGTAGGCCGGGGCACCGCCGCACGTCACGTTGACGAGTGCCTGCTTGATGGAGCGTGTCAGCAGCACCGGATTCTCGGTTACACCGGCGCGCAAGCTGCCGCCGGCGCCGCCCAGGAACAGCACCGTGCACATCGACGGTTCACAGTTCTCGCCGATACGATCGATGATCGAACGCAGCGCAGGCGGCACCTCTTCCTCGCGCGGCGTGAGCGTGTCGTCGAGTACGAACCACGCCGCATGCTCACCGGTCGTCGACGTCATCAGCAGGCGCAAACCCGGCCGGGCGGTGTTCGCATCCCAGGACTCGATGATCGACAGCGGATCTGCAATGTCCGTGCCGCCCCAACCCGTCCCCGGGTTGGCAACCTGGAAGTACCTACCCGGCGTGGACTTTCGTCCGCGCATCTTGATGCCGGAGTTCTGCATGCCCAGGCAGCGCCCAGCCTGATGCTCGGTCAGCACGCCGGTGATGTGGTCATCGACGACAACGACTTCGTCGGCTTGCCCGAAGAACTGCTTCGCGAAAATGCCGATCGTGGCCGAACCGCAACCGACGCGCATGCGCCGCTCTTCGACGCCATTCACGATCGGCGCGCGCCCGGCCTGAACAACGACCTGCGAACCGCCATCGATGGTCAGGTCCACGGCTTTCTTGTTGCCGAGCGCCTCCATCATCTCGAGCGTGATGCGGCCTTCCTTCTTGCTGCCGCCGGTGAGATGGTGAACGCCGCCGAGCGAGAGCATCTGCGAGCCGTATTCGACCGTCGTCACGTGCCCGACGACCTCGCCCTTGAAGCGAACATTCGCCTGCTCGGGCCCCAAGTAGCGGTCGGTGTCGATCTTCACCTTCAGGCTGCAGTAGCTGAAGATGCC
>JBDTSN010000231.1:0-4725 GCA_039931145.1 Burkholderiales bacterium
GTCGCTGCCGATTTCACGCCCCACGAATGGGCCGAGTGGATGCCTGCGCTCACACAGACGATGCCGGGCGAAATGCTGTTGCGTCAGCGCGATGCGGCCCCGGCGCAGGACATCGACGTGGCGATCGTCGCCAATCCGCCGCGCGGTGCCCTCGCCGGGTTGCCCGCATTGAAGCTCGTTCAGTCACTGTGGGCGGGCGTCGAAACGCTGCTTGCCGACCCGACGCTGCCGGCCGATGTGCCGCTTGCGCGCATGGTCGATCCAGCGATGAACGAGGCGATGGCTGAGACTGCACTGTGGGCCGTGCTCTCGCTGCAGCGCGATCACTTCGACTACGCGCGACAGCAGCGCGACAGGCTTTGGCTGCAACACGCGCAATGCGCCGCGCGCGACGTCACCGTCGCCGTGCTCGGCCTGGGCCAGATGGGACGTACGGTCGCGATGCGCCTGGTGCGCAACGGCTACTGCGTCATCGGCTGGAGTGCGCGACCGACGCAGCTCGATGGCGTGCAGACGCAGCATGGTGACGCCGCGTTGCCGGCCGTGCTCGGCGCGGCACAGATCGTCGTCAACCTGCTGCCGCTCACACCGGCGACGCGCTGTCTGTTCGACGCCCGCCGATTGGCGCTGCTGCCAAAAGGCGCGAGCCTCGTGAACCTGGCGCGCGGCGCGCACGTCGTCGAGGCCGACCTGCTCGCGGCGCTCGACAGCGGCGCTCTGCGCCACGCCGTGCTCGACGTCTTCGCTACCGAGCCGCTGCCCGCGGCGCACGCGTTCTGGGCCCACCCGCAGGTGACGGTTCTGCCGCACGTCGCGGCGCAGACCGACACGCGCAGTGCATCAGCCGTCGCCGCCGCCAATGTCGCCGCGCTGCGCGCTGGGCGACCGTTGCAGTATCTGGTGGATCGCAAGCGTGCGTATTGATTTTCGGTTACCGAGGGCTCTGAGTCGCGATTGCGTGCAACCCGTGTTACACTGATCCTGTGCTAAACGTCGGAGCCGGTGATGAGCAATCTCACGATCACGATCGACGACGAGTTGCTGCGCGCCGCACGCGTCAAGGCAGTGCAGCAGGGAACGAGCGTGAATGAGGTCTGTCGCCAGGCAATCGCCGCCTTCGTACTGGAAGACGAAGCGCAGGCGGCAGCGCAGGCACAAGCCAGGGCGCGGGCCTTCCTTGACTTCACGCGGCGCCTGAAGCTTGGCCCTGCACCCCGGCTTGCGCGTGACGCGCTTTACGACGAAATGCTTGCCGAGCGTTCGCCCGGTGGCGCCCGGCGACGCCCGGCCGGCCGCTGATGCGCGGCATGCGCCGCCCGCGCGGCGTCGCGCCGGCCATCGCGGAGTTGCCCGCCGCCCCTGTCTTCTTCGACACCAACATCATCGTCTACGCGCACGACACGACCGACGCGCTGCGCGGCGAGCGCGCCCGGCAATTGCTGTTCGAGGCGATGCGCCAGCGCAAGCTGGTGATCAGCACGCAGGTGATGCAGGAGTTCTACAGCGTCGTCGTGCGCAAGAACTGGATGCAGCCGGACGACGCGTTCACCGCGCTGCGGTTGCTGGCCGAACACACGGTCGTGCCCGCGAGCGCCGATTCGGTGTTGCGCGCGATCGGGCTCCAGCAGCGCTACGTCGTTTCGGTGTGGGATGCGCTCATTGTGCAGGCCGCGCTCGATGCGGGTTGCCCGGTCCTGTTCAGCGAAGATCTGCAACATGGGCAGGTGTTCCAGGCCCTCGGCGGCGCGGCGGCGGAGGTGACGGTGGTCAACCCGTTTGCCGTGCCGCCGGTTGAGGCAGTGGGTCGGGCGTTGCATGAACCGTCGCCCGTCTACGCCACCAAGTCGAAAGCGAGTCGCGCCGGCCGGGTGGCGCGCTGACGCCGGGAACTTGCCGAAGTCTGAGTGTTCACACACTCCAGACCAGGCGCCGCCGCAATGGCCGCAAAGCGGCCCCAATCCCGCGCCGGCTACGCCGTCAACGCAAGCCGCAACCCTTTACCACCCGGACGGCGTGTCGGCGCGGGGCTGGCTCGCTCGCACACCATCAGCGCGAGGCGCTTCAGGCCGTCCCACGGGTCGTCCGGCCAGTCGGGATGCTTGAGCCCCTTGACGAGACCGTCGCAAATCTGCGCCGCCACGACCAGTTCGCCCACGGTGGCCGCGGTGAAATGCGGCAGCACGCGCTCGAAGAGCCGCTCCTTGACGCCCCAGACGCGGTTCTCGCGCAGTGCGAGCGGCGTCGGCCGGCCGGCGGCGACGGCGTGCTTCACGCGTTTCAACGCCAGGATGTCGCCGGCGAGCGTGTAGTGCACGAGCACCGCGGCCGTGCCTTCGGCCTGCAGACCGTCGAGCATGCGCAGCGTGCGCGCCACATGGCCGGCGAGCACCGCCTCGCCGAGCTTGAAGACGTCGTAGCGCGCGACGTTGAGCACCGCAGATTCGATCTGCTCGAAGCGCAGTTCGCCCTTGGTGTCCCCGTCACCGTCGCTGTCGCCGCCCGCACCGTCGCCACCGCCAAAGAGCAGACCGAGCTTGGTGATCTCCTGGTGCGCGGCAAGCAGGTTGCCCTCGACCTGGTCGGCGAAGAAGGCGAGCGCGCGTTGCCCGGCCTCACCGTTCTGCACGCGCTGGCCTTGTCTGGCGAGGCGCTGCGCGATCCACTGCGGTAGCGCGGCGCGTTCGATCGGATCGACGCGCAGCGTGACGCCGGCCGCGTCGAGTGCACCGAACCAGGCGCTCGTGGTCTGTGATCGATCAAGCCGCGGCAGCATGACGAGCGTGACGAGTTCATCGGCGAGCGCCGCGCAATAGCGTTGCAACGCGTCGGAACCTTCCTTGCCGGGCTTGCCCGACGGGATGCGGATCTCGATCAACTGGCGTTCGGCGAACAGGCTCATCGCCTGTGACGCGCCGATCAGCGAGCTCCAGTCGAAATGTTGGCCGGTGACGGTGTGCACCTGGCGCTCGGTGTGGCCCACGGCGCGCGCCGCGGCGCGGATCGCGTCGGCTGCTTCCTGCGCCAGCAGTGGCTCGTCGCCGTGGATCGTGTAGACGCGGCGCAGGCCTTTGGTCAGGTGGGCAGCGAGTTGATCGAGGCGCAGTTGCATCAGGCTACCCGGTCGGCGCAATACACAGCCTGCACGCTTCGATCGCGATCGGTGCCGAGGTGAACCATCATGGCTTGGGCACCGCGGCAAGGCGGCGCATCACCTGCGAGACGATGTCGCTTTGCATCGCCTTGAACTGGCTTGCCGATTCGTATTGCTTGGCCAGCGCAACGCCTTCGTTGTAGCTCAGGTCGCGCACTTGCGTCAGCTCGGTCGGCGCAATCAGCTCCCTGCCGCCCGGCGTGCGCAGCTTGAACTCGAAACGCATGCGCAATTCGAACTCGCGCACCAGGCCGGTCGCGGTTGAGCCGACGACGGCGCGATCACGTGTGTCGGCCAGGGCTTCGAGCACCACCTGCGCTTGCCCCGCGCTGTCGACGACGCGCGTGCCGGGGCTTGCCTCGATGTTTTGACGCAGCTCCTTGGCGAGCGGCGAGTTCGCGTCGAAACCAGTGAATTGCACGCTCTGGAACTGCAACTCGGGCGCTTGCCGCAGCGCGAAGCCGCAGGCCGTCAGCGCCAACGACGTGGCGAGCGCCGCCGAGAACCCAAACAGCCCGCGGCGCGCCAGGGGCGCCGTCCGCGCAGCGGTCATCAGAGCACCACGTTGACGAGCCGCCCCGGCACGACGATCACGCGCTTGGCTTTGCGGCCTTCGGCAAAGCGCGTGAAATCCGGGCTCGCGAGCGCGGCCACTTCGATCGCATCGTTGTCCGCGCCGGCCGCCACCTTGATCGCGCCGCGCAGCTTGCCGTTGACCTGCAGCACGAGTTCGATCTCGTCCTGCGCGAGCGCGGCTTCCTCGACTTCGGGCCACGGCGCGTCGAGCAGACCGCCGAGTTCCTGGGCAAAGCCAAGCGATTCCCACAACACATGCGTGATGTGCGGGCAGGCCGGATACAGCACGCGCAGCAGGATGCTGGTGCCTTCGCGCAAGACGGCACACGCTTTCGCCCGATCTCCCCAACCGATCGCCTCGCGCTCGGCCGGCGTGAGCGTTTCGAGTCCGTCCACCGACTTTGCGAAACCCTCCAACGCGTTGAGCATCTTCATCGCGCCCGAGATGACGGTGTTGTATTGCATACGCTCGTAGTCGTAGCAGACTTGGCGCAGCACGGCGTGCACGTCATGTCGCGCTTCTCTACAGACGTCGTCTAGCGGCAGCGTGATGGCGCTCGCGCCGCGCACCTCGTTCGCATGGCGGGTGCCGAAGGCCCAGACCCGGCGCAGGAAGCGGTTCGCGCCTTCGACGCCGGCGTCGTTCCACTCGACCGTCTGCTCGGGCGGCGAGGCGAACATGACGAACAGGCGTGCGGTGTCGGCGCCGTAGCGGTCGATCACCGCCTGCGGGTCGACGCCGTTGTTCTTCGACTTGGACATCGTCGTCCAGCCTTCGCACTCGACCGCCAGGCCGCCGCGCCGGGTCTTCGCGGAGACGACCTTCTGGTGCTCGTCGCGCACGATCTCGAGGTCGTGCTCCCAGAAGTACTCGCGTCCGCCTTCGGCGCTGGTGCGAACGAAGGCCTCGTTGAGCACCATGCCCTGCGTCAGCAGACGCGTGAAGGGCTCGTCGATCGCGACGAGCTTCAGGTCGCGCATCACCTTTGTCCAGAAGC
>JBDTSN010000232.1:0-4705 GCA_039931145.1 Burkholderiales bacterium
CAAGACGCTTGGCGGCAGCTCGAGCATCAACGGCATGATCTACATGCGCGGCCAGTCGCGCGACTACGACGCATGGGCCGGGGTATGCAGCGACGACACCTGGCGGTGGGACGAATGCCTGCCGTTCTTTCGCCAACATGAACGCCACCACGCCGGCGGCGACGCGATGCACGGCGCGAGCGGCGAGTGGCACGTCCAGCGCCAGCGCCTGCACTGGGACGTGCTCGACGCATTCGTCGAGGCCGCGCAGCAAGCCGGCATCCCGGCGACGAGCGACTTCAATCGCGGCAACAACGAAGGCGTCGGCTATTTCGAGGTGAATCAGCACCGCGGCTGGCGCTGGAGCGCGGCAGACGCCTTCTTGCGGCCGGAGTGCATCGCGCGGCCCAACTTCACGCTCTGGACCGATGCGCAGGTGCAGCGGGTCGTGCTTGCGCGCGATGCCAATGGTGCGCTGCGCTGCGAAGGGGCAGAAGTGATGACGAAGTCGGGTTTGCAATCAGTGCACGCGGCGCGCGAACTCGTGCTCAGTGCCGGTGCCATCGGCTCGCCGCAGATTCTGCAGCTCTCCGGCATCGGGCCGGGCGCGCTGCTGCAGCGGCATGACATCGCACTACAACACGCGCTCGACGGTGTCGGCGCCAATCTTCAAGATCATCTGCAGATCCGCTCGGTCTACGCTGTACAGGGTGCGCGCACGCTCAACACGCGCGCTGCGTCTCTGTGGGGCAAGGCGATGATCGCGCTCGAATATGCAGTGAAGCGCAGCGGGCCGATGAGCATGGCGCCGTCGCAGCTCGGCGCCTTCACGCGCTCGTCGCCCGAGCAAGTCTGGCCGAACATCGAATACCACGTGCAGCCGCTGTCGCTCGACGCGTTCGGCGAGCCGCTTCACAAGTTCGACGCGATCACCGCGAGCGTGTGCAACCTGAACCCGACGAGTCGGGGCACGGTGCAGATCCGTTCGCCGCACGCCGAGGACGCGCCAGCGATTGCGCCGAACTACCTGTCCACCGAGGCTGATCGGCGCGTTGCCGCCGATTCACTGCGCATCACGCGCCGTATCGTCGAACAGCCCGCGCTTGCGCGTTATGCGCCGCGCGAGGTCAAACCCGGCGTACAGTTCCAGAGCGACGAGGATCTGGCGCGCCTTGCGGGCGACATCGCAACGACGATCTTCCACCCCGTCAGCACCTGCCGCATGGGGCGTGCCGACGACGACGCTGCGGTCGTCGATTCGCGCTTGCGGGTGCGCGGTGTGCGCGCACTGCGCGTCGTCGATGCGAGCGTGATGCCGACGATCACGAGCGGCAACACGAATTCGCCGACACTGATGATTGCCGAGCGGGCAGCGCGCTGGATAATTGACGGCGAACAAGGTACGTAGTTCTTACGCGACGAGCCGGCGTCTGCGGGTTCCCCCTCAAGCGTTTCGCGCTGTCATGACGCACAGTGACAGACTTCCCATTCCCATCCATAAAGGCCCGCTCAATGAAGACTCCGCAACTCAAGACGCTGCTGCTGTCCGTGTCCGCCGCCGTCGGCATCTTTGCCGCGCTGCCGGCACACGCCGGCAAGACGCTCGATCAGATCAAGCAGCGCGGGCAGGTCGTCTGCGGCGTGCATACCGGCTTGGCGGGTTTCTCGCAGGCCGATAGCACCGGCAACTGGTCCGGCCTCGACGTCGACGTCTGCCGCGCGATCGCGGCGGCGGTGCTCGGTGACGGCAACAAAGTCAAATGGGTGCCGCTTACCGCGCAGCAGCGCTTTACTGCGCTGCAGTCGGGCGAGATCGACATCCTTTCGCGCAACACGACGTGGACGCTCACGCGTGACGCGACGCTCGGCATGGAATTCACCGGCGTCACCTACTACGACGGCCAGGGCTTCATGGTGCCGGTTAGTGCCAAGCTAACGAGCGCCAAGCAGTTGAAGGGCGCGACGGTCTGCGTGCAGTCTGGGACGACGACGGAGAAGAACCTGACTGACTTCTCGCGCGCGAACAACCTCAACATCAAACCCGTCGTCTTCGAGAAGATCGAGGCCGCGACCGGCGCCTACTTCTCGGGCCGCTGTATTGCCTACACGACGGACGCCTCGGGTCTCGCCTCGACGCGCACCAAGGAGGCGAAGGATCCGAAGGAACACATGATCCTGCCCGAGTTGATCTCCAAGGAACCGCTCGGCCCGGCGGTGCGGCGTGGTGATGACGAATGGTTCACGATCGTCAAATGGGTCATGTTCGGTCTGATCGAGGCCGAGGAGTACGACATCACGCAGGCCAACGTCGACAAGATTGTTGCCGAGAGCAAGGACCCTTCGGTGATGCGCATCGTCGGCACCTCGGAAGACACCGGCAAGCTGCTTGGCCTGAACAAGGACTGGATGGTCAAGGCGATCAAGGCGACCGGCAACTATGGCGAGATGTTCGAGCGCAATGTAGGCGCAAAGTCGTCATTGAACCTGCCGCGTGGCCTGAACGCCCTGTGGAACCACGGTGGCATCATGTACGCGCCGCCGATCCGCTGAGCCATCCAAACCCACTAGCGACGATCCGAACACGCGGGACTGGCACTTCCAGTCCCGCGTTTCATGTCTGCAGGCGATGACCCAAAGATGACAAAACGCGCGCCAGCCAAGCGCCGCGACTGGTCGTGGCGCAGCCGCGAGGTGCGCGGCTGGGTCTACCAACTGCTGGTCGTCGCGCTTGTCGGCGCCGGCATCTGGTATCTGGCGCACAACACGCTCGTCAACATGGCGGCGCGCGGCATCCAGAGCGGCTTCGGTTTCCTGCGCGAAACGGCCGGATTCGACATCGGCGAAACACTGATTCCGTACGAGTCTTCGGACCCGTACTGGAAGGCTTTCCTCGTCGGCACGATCAACACGCTGCGCGTTTCCGTCCTCGGCGTCGTGTTGGCGACGCTGCTCGGCACGCTGCTCGGCGTCGGCCGCTTCTCGCGCAACGCGATCGTGCGCGGCCTGTGCTATGCGTACGTGGAGACCTTTCGCAACGTGCCGGTGCTGCTGCAGTTGCTGATGTGGTATCTGTTCTTCACCGATGTACTGCCGATGGCGCGCGACGCGATCACGCTCTTCGACTCGATCCGGCTGAGCAAGAACGGCTTGTCGATTCCGGTGCCGGTATGGGAGTTTGGATGGACGCTCACGGTCGCGGGCTTCGCCGTCGGTGGCGTGCTTGCCTGGTTCTATCGGCGCTGGGCGATGCGCCGCTTTGCCGCCACCGGCAAGCTTCCCAATCGGCTGTGGCCGACGCTTGTGCTTGTCTTCGGCGGCGCGGCGATCGGCTGGCTTGCTGGCGGCGCGCCGAAAGCCTGGAGCGTACCGACGCTGGATGGTTTCGCGCTCACCGGCGGCCTGACGATGACGCCCGAGTTCATGGGTGTGCTCACCGGCCTCGTGCTCTATACATCGGCCTTCATCGCCGAGGTGGTGCGCGCCGGGATTGCATCGGTTCCGCAAGGGCAAACTGAAGCGGCGGCGAGCCTGGGCCTGCGCAAGGGTCGCACGATGCGTCTCGTCGTCCTGCCGCAGGCGCTGCGCGTCATCATCCCGCCGCTCACGAGCCAGTATCTGAACCTGACGAAGAATTCGTCGCTCGCGGTCGCGATCGGCTATCCGGACATCGTCTCGATCGCCAACACTTCGCTCAATCAGACCGGCCGCGCGGTCGAGTGCATCACGATCATCATGGCGGTGTATCTGACGATCTCGCTCGCGACCGCGGCGTTCATGAACTGGTACAACCGCCGCTCGGCGATCAAGGAGCGCTGAATGCCCTTGACGTTCACCTCCATCGCGCCGCGGCCCGCGCCGGTCAGTACCGAGGGCATAGTGCCTTGGCTGCGCGCCAATCTGTTCGGCAACTGGATCAGTTCGCTCGTCACGCTCGTGACCGCCGGCCTGCTCGTCATGGCCGTCTCGCATCTGCTCAACTGGGGTGTGCTGCATGCCGTCTTCCGACCCGATGCCGACGTCTGCCAGGCGGCGCGTGGCACCGGCGCGTGCTGGGGCGTGGTGGCGGAGAAGTACCGCCTGATCCTCTTCGGCCGCTACCCGTTCGACGATCAATGGCGCCCGCTCGTCGCGACCGTGATATTGGTCTCGCTGCTCGTCGTCAGCTGCGTGCGCCGCTTCTGGCGCGCCTGGCTTGCGCCGCTTTGGGTCGCTGTCGTCGCGCTCTTCTTCGCCCTAATGTATGGCGGCGTGTTCAACCTCCAGGTGGTGACAACCGACCAGTGGGGCGGTCTGCCGCTGACGGTGATGCTCGCCACCTTCGGCATCGCGCTTGCTTATCCGCTCGCGATCGTCGTCGCCCTCGGCCGGCGCTCGGACTTGCCTGCGATCCGCTCGGTGTGCATCATCTACGTTGAGCTCGTACGCGGCGTGCCGTTGATCTCGGTGCTGTTCATGGCGTCGTTCATGTTTCCGCTCTTCTTGCCGGCGGGCAAGTCGCCGGACGTGCTGATCCGCGTGCTCGCTGGCATCACGCTCTTCTCGGCTGCCTATCTCGCCGAGGTCGTGCGCGGCGGCTTGCAGGCGATCCCGAAGGGTCAGGTCGAGGCGGCGCAGTCGCTCGGCCTGAGCTACTGGCAGGCGCAGCGCAAGATCGTCCTGCCGCAGGCGCTCGCGATGGTCGTGCCGGGCATCATGAACAGCTTCATCGCGATCTTCAAGGACACCT
>JBDTSN010000233.1:0-4705 GCA_039931145.1 Burkholderiales bacterium
CCGGGGAGGCGTAGATGTTGTCGACCGGGATGTTGAAGAAGCCCTGGATCTGGTCCGCGTGAAGGTCCATTGTCAGCAGCCGCTCGACGCCCACCGCCTCGAGCATGTTGGCGACCACTTTCGCGCTGATCGGCACCCGGCGTGATCGCGGCCGACGGTCCTGCCTGGCATAGCCGAAGTAGGGAATCACGGCCGTGATGCGGCGCGCCGACGCGCGCTTCAACGCATCGACCATGATGCACAGCTCCATCAGATTTTCGTTTGTCGGCGCACACGTCGGCTGGACGATGAACATGTCGCGTGCGCGAACGTTCTGGTTGATCTCGACGTCGACCTCGCCGTCCGAGAAGCGCCCGACCGACGCCCTGCCGAGTTCGATGGAAAGACGCGAAGCGATCTCCTGCGCGAGCTTCGGATTTGCATTGCCGGTGAAGATGACGGTGTTGAAGAGCACGTTGACTCCGTTTCAGTCCGCCGCGCTGGCGGGCCGTCGACTCATGGCACCGCGCGACTTGGCACGCGCGAATCCGGCAAACTTTGGCAGGGGAGGAAGGGTTCGAACCTTCGCATGTCGGAATCAAAATCCGGTGCCTTAACCAGCTTGGCGACTCCCCTACACCGGTCCGTCGCTTGCGCGGCGCACCTTAAAACAACTTTTCAGCTCTCGGCGAAATCCCGCAGGGGATGGCGCTCCAGGCTGCGGCACATGCGCGCCACCCAGCCCGGCGCCGGATCGTCCGGCAACGGCCGAGCAGACTGCGCGCCTGTCCCTGCCCCTGCAAACACCGCGCTTCCGGAACCCGTCATGCGGCTATGGCCGAATCGAGCCTCTAACCATCGGGCTGCCTCGCCAATGTCGGCACAGCGGCTCATCGCCGCCGGCTGCATGTCGTTGCGCCCGAAGCTGCCAAGGCCGAAACCACGGCTCGCGCCAGCGTCTGCAAGAAAGCCCGCAAGTATAACGGCTTCGGTATTGCGGATCAGCAGCGGGCTCTCGAAGATCGCGCGCGTCACTGTGCTTGCGGCCGGCTTGACGACGGCAAACCATTGGCGCGGGATGTCGATCGGCGTCAATTTCTCGCCGATGCCTTCGACGAAGGCGTTCTCTGCGCCGAGGAAGAACGGCACGTCGGAGCCCAGACTCAAGCCGAGCGCAAGCAGGCGTGATCTGGGCCACGCCAGTCCCCACAGGCGATTGAGTGCGAGCAGCGTCGTTGCTGCGTTCGAGCTCCCGCCGCCCATCCCGGCGCCGCTCGGCACGCGTTTCTCGATCGAGATATCTGCGCCGAATTGTGTGCCGCTCTCTCGTTGCAGCAATGCTGCGGCGCGCAGGCACAAATCGTCAGGCGGCAGCACGTCGGCGAGGTCGTGGCGCGCGAGGTGCGCGTCGTCCCGGCGCTCGATGTGCAGCGTGTCGCACCAGTCGATCAGCACGAAGGCGGACTGCAACAGGTGGTAGCCATCCTCGCGTCGGCCGACAACGTGCAGGAACAGGTTCAGCTTGGCCGGCGCCGGCAGGTCGTAGAGCGCTTTCATCGGCTATCGATCATCGCGCGGACGGTGACTGCAGGCGGCGCGTCGCGGCGCGCGACGATCGCGCCCTTGTCGGCGCCCGAGAGCAAAACTTGCCAACCGAGTTGCGAGAAGCCCACGCCCTGCGCTGGGAGGAGGGCGGTGCTCGGTGCGCCGGGCCACGGCCGGCCGCGAAGCCAGTCGAAGAACGCGGCCACCGGCAGCGCCTCGCCAACGAGTTGGCGCGTCAGCGCATCCAGGTCGGGATAGGTCTTCTCGCCGTCGGACGTGACAAGCAGCACCTGCTGCGGGGACCAGCGCGCCTGCGCGATTCGGGTTCCCAGAGGCGTGGCCAGACTCAGACTCCCGTGCTCGGCATCGCCCTCGAGGTCGAATCCTGCAGTCATGGACCGCGCAGCGTCGCTTGCCTGCGCGTCGACGTGCACCGACAACCGCCCGGAAATCACGTCAGACGCGGGTTCGTGCAGCGCGGCACAACCTGAGATGAACGCCGCAGCGAGCCAGACCGCCGCCGCGCCCGCCCGCACTGCACGTCCGCTCACAAACTGACTTGCAGCCGCGCCAACGTCTCGACCAGCACCTCGTTGCTGGCGTCGCGCTTTTGCGCCTCGCGCAGGATCTGGCGCGCTTCGTCACGCTGGCCGTTGACCCACAGCACTTCGGCCAGATGGACCGCGATCTCGACGTCGGGCCGCGCCTGGTAGGCCTGGCGCAGCAGGCGCACCGCCTCGTCGCGATTGCCCATGCGGTATTCGACCCAGCCCAGGCTGTCGGTGATGAAGGGCTCGCCAGGCTTGAGTTCGAGCGCCTTTCGAATCAGCGTACGTGCTTCTTCCAGGCGAATGTTGCGATCGGCAAGCGAATAGCCGAGCGCGTTGTAGGCATGCTGGTAGTCGGGTGCGATCTCGATCACGCGCCGCAGCTCACGCTCCATGTCGTCGAAGCGGCCGAGTTTCTCGGCGACCATCGACTGCTCGTAGAGCAGGTCGGGATCGTTCGGGAACTGCTCGTTCGCCTTCGTCAACACGGCGTAGGCAGCGTCCCACAGCTTGGCCTCGCGCAGGATCTGCGCTTCGGCGAGCAGCTTAGCGCGCGCGTCGGATGGGGCGCGCTCGGGCGTCTGGCGGATCAAGGCGCGTGCCTCGTCGACGCGACCCTGGCGCGCCAGCAGCGAAGCGCGGCGCACCTGAACTTCGAGCGCGCGGGAGGTGTCGTCGATCTTCGTGAGCCACATTTCAGCCTGCGCGAGGTCGCCCTGCATTTCGGCCGCCTGCGAGAGCAACAGATAGGCCTGGATCATCCCGACATCCTTGGTCGGGGCGACGTCGTCATCGTCGTCGTCCGCCATGCCGGCGTCCGATGCCGGCTGCGCCGCGGGCGCCGGCGCCGGAGATTCGGCCGCTAACGCAAGCTGCAGAAATTGCTTCAACGCGACCGTCGCCTCCTGCGGTTGACGCAACTCGAGTCGCAGCGCTCCCAGGGTCAGCCACGGCGCCGCGAGCTTCGGATCGTTGCCGGTCACGATTTCGAGTTGTGCGATCGCGTCCGCGTGCCGCTGCCCGATGCCGAGCGCGCGCGCATACATGATGCGCAGCGCGTTGTTGCCGGGGTTGGCGGCAAGCGTCGCGACGACGATCGCTTCGGCCTGCGGCGCCGTCGCCATCATCTCCAGCGCAACGAGGGCCGGGCCCTCGGCAGACGGATCGGCGTCGTGCGCCTGCTGCGCGAGTTCGAGCGCGCGCGCGCTGTCCTGCGCCATCAGCCACCCGCGTGCGATGGCGACGCGCGCTGCTATCGCCGTGGCTGGCGACTTCGTGTATCCGCCCAGCGCGTCCTCCAGTGCGCGGGCCGCAGCGCGCTTGTCGGTGGCGCGCGCGAACAGGCGTGGCGCGACCGCGATCAGCAAGGGCTTCTCGGCCGCCGGCGACAGGTCGATCAGCGTCTTCAGCGGCTCCGCAGCCTCCGGCACGCGGTTCAGCGCGATCAGCAACTGCACCTGGTAGCGCAACGCATCGCGCGACTTGGGCCATTCGGCGCGCCACGCCTGCACCGCAACGAGCGCCTGATTGCCGGCGCGCGCCTGCAACGCGATGTCGGTCGCACGGCGGTACAACTGCTCGTCCTTCGTCTTGCGCGCGGCGTCGAGGATCACCTCGTAGGCGTTGCCGGCCGCGCCCTCCTGCAACTCGATCTCGCCGATCAGCAGCTGGTAGAAGAGTGGCGCGGTCAGGTCCGAATTGACCGGGGCGGAATTGACCGGCGGCGCCTTGACATCGTCTGCGTGCACAGCGGGTGCGAGCCCGAAGCAAGCCGCAGCCAGGACGAGCGCAGGCCTCAGCGTTGAGCAAACAATTCGGGCTGGCATCGGGAGCGTCCTCGTGAGCCCTCTGGACGCAGATGGTCCGACGGCGGCTGATAGCGAAAAATCCATTCTATTGTCGCGTCGAGCGGTGCGACGATTGGGATCGAAGTCTGAATGGAGTCGGCGCGAACGCAATAATTCCCTCATGCCCGAACTGCCCGAGGTTGAAGTCACGCGCCAGACCTTCGGCGCACGCATCAGCGGTGCGCGCGTCACCGCGGTGCGCCTGGGCAAGCCGCTGCGTTGGCCGCTCGGCTGCACTGCGCAGTCGCTCGTCGGGCAGGCGGTGGGCGACACGAGCCGGCGCGGTAAATATCTGTGGCTGCCGCTCGAACGTGGCGGGCTGTTGCTGCACCTGGGCATGTCGGGTTCGCTGCGCTTCGACGATGGCGCGGCGCCGCCTGGGCCGCACGATCACTTCGACCTCACGACCGATCGCGGCACGTTGCGGCTGACCGATCCGCGGCGCTTCGGCGCAGTCGTCTTCGCACCCGCGATCGACGTGGACCCGGCCGCCAAGCTGCTCGCCGGCCTCGGGCTGGAGCCCTTCGATCCGGCCTTCAACGGGGCCCATTTGCACGCTGCGCTGCGGCGGCGGAACGGCGCGATCAAGCATGCGCTGCTGGCGGGCGACATCGTCGTCGGCGCGGGCAACATCTACGCCTGCGAAGCGCTGTTTGCCGCTGGCATCGATCCGCGCACTCGCGCCAGCAGCCTGAGCCGGCCGCGTTGCGAGAAGCTCGCCGTGGCGCTGCGCGAGACGCTCGCGCGCGCCCTGGCCGCGGGCGGTTCGACGCTGCGCGACTTTCG
>JBDTSN010000234.1:0-4693 GCA_039931145.1 Burkholderiales bacterium
GATCACGCGCTGCACGCCGAAGCGTTGCTGCAGGCCCGCGTACTGGCCGAAGATGCCGCCGCGGCCGACATCCTCGCCGAGGACGACGACATTCGTGTCGGCCTCCATCTCGCGCGCCACCGCGCTTGCGGCGGCTTCGGCGTAAGTCATCAGCGCCACGTGCCGGCTCCTATCGTCTGCACGTCGGTGAAGGCGCTCGCCGCCTCCGGCCAGGGGTCGGCATCGGCCTGCGCGACGGCGGCGGCGACTTCGGCCGCCGCTCTGGCGTCGATCGCATCGAGCACATGCGCGTCGGCGCCCGCAAAACGCAGGTAGCGCTGCCTTGCGCGCGCGATCGGGTCGGTCTTCAACGCCGCTTCGAGTTCGTCGGCATCGCGGTATCCGGCCGGATCGACCGACACATGGCCCTTGACGCGGTAAGTGATGGCATGCAGCAGCCGCGGCCCGGCGCCGCTGCGCACCTGCTGCACCAGATCACCAGCGGCCGCGTGCACCGCGAGCACGTCGTTGCCGTCGACTTGTCGTGCCGCGATGCCGAGTGCAAGCGCGCGCGCCGAAGCGCCTTCGCCGGCGATCATCGGGCCGCTCGCGGTCGTCGCGCTCCAGCGGTTGTCCTCGCAGACGAAGAGCACCGGCAACGCAAACACCTGCGCCCAGTTCAGCGCTTCGAGGAACGGCCCGCGGTTGATGCCGCCGTCGCCGAAGAAGCACGCGGTGATTGCGTCGCGCTGCTGGAGCTTCTGCGCGTGCGCCGCGCCGACGGCGATCGGCAAGCCGGCCGCGACAACGCCATTCGCGCCGAGCATACCGACCGAAAAATCGGCGATGTGCATCGATCCGCCCTTGCCGCCATTGAAGCCGGTCGCCTTGCCAAAGAGCTCGCTCATCATGCGCTGCATATCCGCACCCTTGGCCAGCGTGTGGCCGTGGCCGCGATGCGTCGACGTAAGGTAGTCGTCACGCGACAGGTGCGCGCAGACGCCGGTGGGCACTGCCTCCTGGCCGGTCGACAGATGCAACGGCCCGCGCACCTTGGCCTGGCCGTCGGCGGCTTTGCCGTACGCGCTGACGCCGCCCTGGCTCGCGATCTCCGCGGCGTTCTCGAACGCGCGAATGCGCGCCATCGTTCGATATAGATCAGCAAGAAGGCGTTGTTCGTCGCTCAAAGTGGCGCCACAAAGTCGAGTCCGTCGGCGCGCATTGTAGGCAGCGAGGGTTTGCGGCCCGCGCTTGTGAGCTTCGCTGTCGCGGCCTGCGCAGAATTGATCAGACGTCCCGACGTCTACAATGCCTCAACGTAAATGGAGGCTCAAAGTGCGCAGGCGCCCGGGGGAAGTGCGAGACGCGATTGTTCAGGTGCTCGAAGCGCAGCCGCTTGGGGCTTCGGTTCGCGACATCACGGAAGGTGTCGCCAATCTGATCGGCGGCGTGTCGCCATCTTCGGTGCGCTCCTATCTACGCCTCAACACGCCTGAGCTTTTCGCACGCATGGACCGGGCGCAGTACGTGCTGAACGGGTTCGAGGCGCCTGCTGTTTCGCAGCGGGAAGGAGCGAAGCCGGTCGAGTTCTCGTTTGGTCGCGCAAGGCTGGTCCTCGCGGACTGCAACGCATGGCTCGCGGAGCAGCCGGCCAATTCGATCCATGCCGTCGTCACCGACCCACCTTATGGTCTGGTCGAGTATTCGGACGCCGAGCAGGCCAAGCTTCGCCAGGGGCGTGGCGGCGTATGGCGCATCCCGCCAAGTTTCGACGGTGCGAAGCGTGCGCCGCTGCCGCGGTTCACGGTGCTCACTTCAGGCGACCTGGTAGCGCTCGAACAATTCTTCTTCGACTGGGGGCGCCGCATCGCAAGGGTGCTCGTGCCGGGCGCCAATGTCGTCGTCGCGAGCAATCCGCTGCTGTCCTACATCGTTTCAGGCGCGCTCTCACGTGCCGGCCTCGAGCGGCGCGGCGAGATTGCGCGCCTGGTGATGACGATGCGTGGCGGCGATCGGCCGAAGGCGGCGCACGAGGAGTTCAACGACGTGAGCGTGATGCCACGCTCGATGTGGGAGCCCTGGCTCGTCTTTCGCAAGCCGGTCGAGGGCCGGGTTCAGGACAACCTTCGCAAATGGGGCACCGGCGGGTTCCGCCGCATATCGGCGGGCAAGCCGTTCGGCGACGTTATTGAATCGGCGCCGACGCGGGCGACCGAGCGCAGGCATGCGCCGCACCCCAGCCTTAAACCGCAGGCCTTCCTTCGCCAGTTGGTGCGCGGCGTTCTGCCGCTCGGCAAGGGCACCGTCCTCGACCCGTTCGCGGGCGCGGCTTCAACCTTGGCTGCTGCGGAAGCGGTGGGCTACGAAAGTATCGGCGTCGAGCGCGACGCGTCCTACTTCGAGATTGCGAGCGCCGCGCTGCCGCGACTCGCCGCGCTCGGTGTCGAATCGCCTTCGGGCCGCAGCGAGCGTCAAGCGCGATAAATCCAGTTCTGCCTGAGCTTGGCGATGCCCGCGGCGTGCAGTGTTGCGGTTCGGGTGCCGAGTTCGCCACGCGCGTTCTTGCGGAAATCGTCGACTTGAACCTCGCCGAGATAGATTTCCGTGAAGCGCATGGCGTGTCGTTCGATGGCAGGTTCGGTCGTGTTGTCCACCGCATAGACGAAGACGCACATCCACTGATCGCGCGCACCGTGCGTATCGACTGCGCCACCTGGCTTGCGTGTCGTCTTGATCTCGACGCCGAACTCGCCGGCTTTGATGGCGTTGCCTGGATAACGGCCCTTGACGACAAGGTCAGGATGCCCATTGAAGTAGCCGTTCACAACGAGCGTTCGCGAATGCTTCGCCAAGCTCGCAGTCAGCATGTCAGAGAGCACGCCGGACATGATTGCGGGCCGCAGCATGTCGTCGAGTCGCTCGAGGCCCTTCGCCGACAGACTTGTGTTCACGTCGTGGAAGAAGTCGTAGACATCCTGAACCGCGAGGCGGAAGTCCTCCAGACGAAGTTCGTACGGCAGCAAGGCCGCGCTGTTGCACTTCGCGGGATCAAGAGTGTTACGAATGGTCGGCACTGGGCGTTCGGATTCAGGATGTCTTCGGCAGACGCAGCCGACGCATTCTGGCATCAGCTTGCTGCACATCAGCCTCCGGCGCCTCCCGACACGTGCAGGTGCTCACTGCTATAGGCGAAGGGTTGCTTCGCGCTGGTGCCGCCGACCTCGCCTGGCGTGATCGGCGGGGCCAAGGCCCCGACGCCGCGGTGAAAGACGCGGGAGCAACCGGCGGCCGCGCCCGGTTCAGCCGCGCCGCACCTTCACCGAATAGTCGCCCTGCCCGCTCAGCCGGTTGTAGTGGCGGACCTGAATCCAGTAGTCGCCAGCCAGAAGCGGCTGGGCGATGCGTGCGTTGGTTGCGTAGCCGGAATCGTCGTCCTCGGCGATGAGCGCGGTCGGGCTGTTCGGGCCAAAGAGCTTCATGACCACGTCAGTCGGGCCACGCGTGTCGACGATGTAGCGCCCGTCCGCCGGCGCCGTGAAGCGAAACAGGTCTTCCTCGCCGAACTTGCCGATCGACGCCGCCGTGCGTTTGCGCGCATTCACGGTCAGCACAAGCGCTTCGTCCACCGTGGGTGCGTTGCGCGGGTACATCTTGGCGCCGGCGATGAACTGCTTGTCGGTCTTCGACAGCACGTCATTCTCTTTGGTGGCGATGCCATTGGTCGTCCAGTCGGCTGGGAAGAAGTACAGCATGATCGAATCGGGGTCGAATTCAGTGCCGTTGATCTGGTCGTTGGCATAGCGGAACAGTACGTTGTGCCGCGTCGTCGCTTCGTCCCAGAAGTTCGGCGACTTGGCGAGCTCGCGCAGCACCACCGGTTCGTTCCACTGGATGCCGCCCAGCGGGTTGGAGTGTTCATGCGCGAGGCCGATGGCGTGGCCGAATTCGTGAGCGACGGTGCCGCCGTCGAGGAAGCCGAGATTCATCGTCGGCTGGTTCAGCGGGATGCCGCGGCAGTCGGTGCCGATGTAGGACCAGGCGCCATCGCCGTCGTCGAATGCAATGCGGATGTCGGCGTTCGGCGCGTTGTTGAAGTCGAAACTCAGGTTCGCCACGGCCTGCCACCAACCGGCCTGCTCCTGTGCCTTGGCCCGCTGCGCAGCGTTGCCGCCGATGAAACGCACCGACAGCGTGCTGCCGGTCATCCAGGTCTTGCCGATCGGCGATATGGCGCGCGTGCGGCCGCCGCGGGTGGCGGTCGTGGCCTGGGGCCGCAACAGGTCGCGCGGCAGGATGCGGTCGAAACAGATGTGCCGGATTGCGGGCATGGCAGTCTCCTGTGTTGGACATCGGGGCGCCCACTATGCGCGTGCGCGCGCACCGTGTCTCTCCCGCAAATGAAGTCAAACGGCGCCTTGCAAAGACGACAAGTCGATCCTCTCTCGCAAACGTACAGGCCGCCTGAAGGCCGTTCGGCCCTTGTGGGCGCTCTCGACACAGCCAACGATCTGGCGTCAGTCGCCGCTATCCCTGAGCAAGCGCAGGATGTCGTCCCCATACGCCTCGAGCTTCTTGGCTCCTACACCGCTGATCTCGCTGAGTTCATCGAGCGACGACGGGCAGCGGTGCGCCATCTCGGCAAGTGCCGCGTCGTGGAAGACGACGTAGGGCGGCAGGTTGTGTTCGCGCGCGACGCCGGTGCGCCAGGCCTTGA
>JBDTSN010000235.1:0-4688 GCA_039931145.1 Burkholderiales bacterium
GAAGTGCAGCGCATGACGCTGTCGACGCTGAAGACGATGAACGTGCAGATGGACGCGTTGCGCGACTCGATGCTGCTGAAGATGCCGACCGACGAGCCGCCGGCCGCGGCGCCCGAGCCGAGCAAAGCCGCGTCCAGTGACGCATCAGGCGACGCACGAGAGGCCGCGCCCAAGGCAGCATCGGACGCGACGTCGAAAAAGACGAGTGGGCCAGGCGCTGTCGACCCCATGCAATGGTGGGGCGCGTTGACGAAGCAGTTCACCGAACTCGCGAGCGCCGCGCTCAAAGAGGGCGCTGCGCCCTCTGTCAGCGGCACTGCGGCCGTGAAGCCGGCAAACGATGCCGATGACAAGCCGGCAGCCGGCGCGGCCAGGCGCAAGGCCGCACCACGCAAGACTGCATCGCGCAAGACCTCAGCGCGCAAGTCCGGCTGAATGCAGAACTCGTCGAGTGAGAATCAGATGGGCCGGTCGCACGAAGCCGAACGCAGTGCAGTGACCGCAGCGCGGATGGACGCGTTGCTGCATGGTGCGCCGGTCATCTTGCAGCGTTGATGCTTTGAGGCCATGACACTCTTCTGGCACGCCCACGCGACGCACCCCGACTGGCGCGTCGCGCTCGCGCTCGCCGCTGCACAGATCGACGTGCAGACCGCGGCACAGCGCGCGCAGCGCCCATCAGGTCGTGCCGCCAAGCCTGAAGTCGCGGGTGCAGGAAATGCGCAACCGACGCTCGGCTGGGTTTACCTCACCGACCTCTATGCAAACGACGCCGAGCCGCTGCTTGCCGAACTGCGGCGGCGCTGGCCCGGAGTCGCGTGGGTCGGCGCGGTCGGCGTCGGCGTGGCGGCGAACGGCGTCGAATACTTCGACGAACCTGCCCTCGTGCTGATGCTCGCCGCGCTGCCGCGCGAGAGCTTTCGGGTCTTCTCCGGTTCACAGCCACTGGGCGGCTTCGCCGCGCACACCGCACAAGTACATGCCGATCCGTCGACCGTCGAACTGCCGGCGCTGATCCACGAACTCGCCGAGCGCACCGCGACGGGTTATCTCTTCGGCGGCCTCGCATCGTCGCGCGGGCAGGCGCCACACATCGCCGATGGCGTGTTCGAGGGCGGCGTCTCGGGCGTCGCCTTCGCGAACGACGTCGAACTCGTCTCGCGCGTGACGCAGGGCTGCCAGCCTGTCGGCCCGACGCGGCACATCACACGTGCCGAACGCAACCTGGTGCTCGAACTCGGCGGCGAAGCGGCGCTCGATGTGCTGCTCGGTGATCTGAAGCTCGTTGGCCTCCCACCGCCCGAAGCGCTCGATGCATTGCGCCATACCCTCGTCGGCCTTGCTGATGCCGACGACGAGACACTTGCCCACCCTGGACAGTTCGGCGCCGACACGCGCGTGCGCCACCTGATCGGCATCGACCCGGCGCGACGCGGCGTTGCGGTCGCCGACTTCGTCGAGCCCGGCATGCGTCTCGCCTT
Source organism: Burkholderiales bacterium (assembly GCA_039931145.1). Lineage (GTDB taxonomy): Bacteria > Pseudomonadota > Gammaproteobacteria > Burkholderiales > Burkholderiaceae_C > CAIKUF01. The sequence goes on from JBDTSN010000235.1 coordinate 1,482, forward strand.
TTGCCAGCGCGATACCCAGGCGGCGCGGCGCGACCTTGTGCGCATCTGCGCCGAGATCCGCGAAGAGCTCGAGCCCGAGATGCTGCCGCTTGCCACCGCGCTCGCGCTGCAAGGCAGTGACGCCGAACATCAGCCGCACCCCGCGCGGCGCATCGCCGGCGCGATCTACGTCAGCTGCAGCGGCCGTGGCGGCCCGCACTTCGGCGCGCCGTCGGCCGAGCTTGCGATCGTTCGCCACGCGCTCGGCGACGTGCCGCTCGCCGGCTTCTTCGCTGCCGGCGAAATTGCGCGCCGGCATCTGTACGGCTACACCGGGGTGCTCACCGTATTTGTGGGCGATGCTTGAGCGGAGAGTGCCGGCAACACTGCGCGGGACGCGCGTGTTGCTGCGAGCGTGGCGCGACGACGATCTGCCTGCGTTTGCCGCACTCAACGCCGATCCCGTCGTGATGCGCCACTTTGTATCGGTGCTGGGTCGCGCAGAAAGCGATGCGTTTGCCGGACGTATCCGTGACGCCTTCGCGACGCGCGGCTACTCACATTGGGCGCTCGAAGTGCCCGGGCTCGCCTTCGCCGGTTTCGTCGGCCTCGCGCCCGTGCCTTTTGCGTTGCCGAACATGCTATCGCCGCAAGTGGAGATCGGGTGGCGGCTCGCGCGTGCCGCATGGGGTCGGGGCTACGCGACCGAGGCGGCACTTCTGGTACTGACGCATGCGTTTTCGGATCTGCGTCTCATGCAGATCGTGTCGTTCACCGCGCTCGGGAACGAGCCCTCACAAGCCGTGATGCGTCGCATCGGCATGCGCCGCGTCTGCGAGTTCGACCATCCGCGCATCCCGTCCGATCACCCGCTCTCACGCCACGTGCTTTACGCGATCGGGACGCATTCAAAGTGAGAACGCGATGCGCTGCGTTCGAGTCGGCATCTTCCGGCTGGCGTGCGCCGGCGCGAGTGCGGCTACAGTGCGTCATCGGGTCGGGCGGTATCCGGCCGAGGCAAAAGCCATGAACGCGCCATTGCGTGAAGGAGTGCAATCGGACGCCAACGAGCGCGCCGCGCGCGCGGCGCGGCAGGCGGAGGTGGTCGCCGCGCTCGCCGCAGTGCTTCCGGCGCGTGCGCTGCTGTGGCAACGCGAGGACGTGACGCCCTACGAGTGCGACGGGCTCACCGCGTATCGCGAACATCCGCTCGTTGTCGCGCTGCCCGAGACTGAGGGTGAAGTCGCTGCCGTGCTGCGCGCGTGCCACGCGCTCGGTGTGCCGGTCGTTGCGCGTGGCGCGGGTACCGGCTTGTCGGGCGGGGCGATGCCGCACCGGCTTGGTATGACTCTGAGCCTCGCGAAGTTCAATCACATCGTTCGGATCGATGCGCTGGCGCGTACCGCGACCGTGCAATGCGGCGTGCGCAACCTCGCGATCAGCGAGGCGGCTGCCCCGTTCGGCCTCTACTACGCGCCCGACCCGAGCAGCCAGATCGCGTGCACGATCGGTGGCAACGTGGCCGAGAACTCGGGCGGCGTGCATTGCCTGAAGTACGGGCTGACGCTGCACAACGTGCTGCGTGTGAAGGGCTTCACCGTCGAGGGTGAGGAAGTCGTCTTCGGCAGCGAAGCGCTCGACGTTGCGGGGCTTGACCTGCTGCCGCTCATCGTCGGCAGCGAGGGCATGCTCGCCGTGACGACCGAGGTCACCGTCAAGCTCGTGCCCAAGCCGCAGCTTGCGCGCTGCATCATGGCGAGCTTCGACGACATCCGCAAGGCGGGCGACGCGGTCGCCTCGATCATCGCCGCCGGCATCATCCCGGCCGGGCTCGAGATGATGGACAAGCCGATGACGGCCGCGGTCGAGGACTTCGTGCACGCGGGCTATGACCTCGACGCCGCGGCGATCCTGCTCTGCGAGAGCGACGGCACGCCCGAGGAAGTGGCCGAGGAGATCGTGCGCATGGAGGCGGTCTTGACCGCCGCCGGCGCGACGCGCCTCGAAGTGAGCGAGGACGAGGCGCAGCGCCTTACTTTTTGGAGCGGACGCAAGAACGCGTTTCCGGCGTCGGGCCGCATCAGTCCCGACTACATGTGCATGGACTCGACAATTCCGAGGAAGCGCCTCGCCGACATCCTGCTCGCGATCCAGGAAATGGAAGTGAAGTACGGCCTGCGCTGCTGCAATGTCTTTCATGCCGGCGACGGCAATCTGCACCCGCTGATCCTGTTCGACGCGAACGACGCCGACGAGTTGCGCCGCTGCGAACTGTTCGGCGCCGACATACTGGAGACGAGCGTGCGCATGGGCGGTACGGTGACGGGCGAGCACGGCGTCGGCGTCGAGAAGCTCGGCTCGATGTGCGTCCAGTTCACACCCGAGGAGCGCGAGCAGATGTTCGCCTTGAAGCGCGCCTTCGACCCGCGTGAGCTGCTCAATCCCGGCAAGGTCATCCCGACGCTGCAGCGCTGCGCCGAGGGCGGCAAGATGACGGTGAAAAAAGGGCTGCTGCCGTTCCCTGAACTGGAACGGTTCTGAGCGTGGCTGATTCAGCGCTCGACGTGATCATCGACCGGGTGCGAGCGGCGCGCGCGGCCAAGACTGCGCTCGACATCCGCGGCGGCGGCACGAAGGTTTTCTATGGCGAGTCGCCGCGCGGTGAGCTGCTCGACATGCGCCCGCTTGCCGGCATCAGCAGCTACGAGCCGAGCGAACTCGTCGTCACCGCGCGCGCCGGAACGCCGCTTGCGGAACTCGAGGCGGCGCTCGCCGAGAAGGGTCAGTGCCTGCCGTTCGAGCCGCCGCGTTTCATGCGCGCCAGCCAGGTCGGCGATGCCGAGTCGGGTCGCGGGGAAGCGAGCAGCACGCCTGCGGCGACTTTGACCCGGACCGAAGCGGCCGGCACCGTCGGCGGCATGGTTGCCGCGGGGCTCGCCGGACCGGCGCGCGCAACGGCCGGCAGCGTGCGCGACCATCTGCTCGGCGCATCGCTGCTCAACGGCCGTGGCGAAGTGCTGAGCTTCGGCGGCCAGGTGATCAAGAACGTCGCCGGCTACGACGTTTCGCGCGTTCTCGCCGGGTCGCTCGGTATCCTGGGTGTGATCTGCGAGGTTTCGCTGAAGGTCCTGCCGCGCCCGACGGCGACGCAGACGCTGCGCTTCGAGCTCGACGAAGGCGCCGCGCTTCAGCGCATCAACGAATGGGGCGGCCAGCCGCTGCCACTGA
>JBDTSN010000236.1:0-4680 GCA_039931145.1 Burkholderiales bacterium
CCAGGCGCAGCAGCGATTCGCGGAACTCTTCGCGGAAGGTCGGCGCCAGCGCCAGCACGAAGCCCGACAGCGAATCGATGACCACGCGGCTCGCCTTGAGCCGCGTGATCTCGGTGATCAGCAGTTTCGTGATCTCGTCCACCGACAGCGCCGGGGCCCAGGTCTCGATCACGCCGATGCGGTCGGAGGCCACCAGCTCGGCAATGCCGGCGCCGCGGGCGCGGTCCGGGCGCTGCTCGAAAGCGGCGATGACGGCGGTTTCGCCGAGGCGTGCACCTTCGGCCAGGAACGAAGTCGCGAGGATGCTCTTGCCCGATCCGGACGGGCCGGCGACGAGCAGCGAGTAGCCGCGCGGCAGCCCGCCGCCCAGCATCTCGTCGATCCGCGCAACGCCGAGTTGCAGCCGCTCGCCTTGCGCTGCGGCCGAGTTGGCTGCCGCCTGGATGCCGAACGGCGGCGGCGCGAAGACGTGCAGGCCGGCATCGCCGATGCGAAAGCTGTGCAGCCCCGGCAGCGTGGGACCGCCGCGCATCTTGATGACTTCCATCTTGCGCACGACCGAATTGCGATCGACGCTCTGCTGCAGCCAGATCAGCCCGTCGCAGACGGTGAACACCGGGTTCGGGGCGGCGCCGCTGAAATACTCGCCGATCAGGAAGGTCGTGGCCTGCCAGCTCGTCATCATCACGCTCAGGTCGTGAATGAACTGCTGCAGGTCGAGGAGTGGCCGGGGCCTGCTCTGCCCCTGCATCGCGACGGTGCTGAACGATTCGATGAAGACCAGGCCTGGCGCGCGCTTCTCGACCTCGGCGACGACGCACTCGAGCACCTTTTCCAGATCGCCGGCCTTGAACTCTTCGGCCAGGTTGATGAAGCGGATCGAACGATTCAGCTTGTCGAGATCGAAGAAGTCGAACTGCTGCTGATAGCGCAGCATCTTCAGCGGCGGCTCGCCGAGCATCGTGAAGTAGAGCGCCGGGCTCTCGGGGGTCGCCAGCGCGAACATCATCTGGTGCGCGAGCGTCGTCTTGCCGCAGCCGGGCGGGCCGGCGATGAGGTTGAACGAGAACTCCGGCAGCCCGCCGCCGAGGACTTCGTCGAGTCCCGGAACACCGGTGGGAAGGCGGCGGATGGTGGGTTTGATCGAGATCATGGCGTGCGCTCCCTTACGGGCGATATGCGCGGTTCGCGCGGTTCGCGCGGTTCGAGATCGGTTGCGGGCTTGAGCAACTGTTCGGCCAGGGGCGCACCGATCAGTTCGATCAGCAACTCGCAGAAGGCCCGCATGAGCGCCCGACTGGCGACGACGGCGTCGTCATGCGACAGGCTCGCGAGCAGGAGGCGAAGCGGCTCGCGTCCCTTGGCATACTCCGTCGCGTCGTACACCTCGGCCAATGCCGGGCTTTCCGCCCGCGCCCGGTACAGGCTGCGCCGGTAGAGTGCCGCAACGCCCGCGGAACCGAAGACGGGCGACAACTCGGCATCGACACGGCCCCATAGGGCCGACGCCGCCTTGGCAACCTGCCCGGCGTGCTCACCCTGACTCGCCAGCGCGAGCAGCGCAGCCTGCACCGCATCGGGCGCCCGCGGCATCGCCGATGGGGCAGCCGGCGCGCGCTGCAGCTGGACGATGGAAAGCCGCACCATCCGCGTTACGGCCGCGGCTCGCCATCGCGGTTCACCGCGATGGTCGTGCCTGGCGCGCTGCTCATCTGTACCTGGTGCGGGGTGCCACGGAATTCATAGCCCACATCCCAGTATGCGGGTGCTCCACCCTGCGCGCTGGTTTCGCAACGCTGGACGTCCTGCTCGGGCACGGCGGCCTTGCCGCCGCGTCCGACATTGGCGCCGACGACCGCGCCGGCCACCGCGCCGCCGGCGGTGGCGAGTTGTTTACCCCTGCCGTCGCCGACCTGATGGCCGAGCACGCCGCCGATCACGGCGCCGAGAATGGCGCCGCCAATGTTGGCGTTGCCGCGCTGCGACTCGCTCACCTGCTGCTTCTCGACCCAGCAGCGTTGTTGCGGCGGACCCATCACCGCGTGCACCGAGGTGACCTCGGCCTGATAGATCTCCTCCTGCGGGTTGCGCCGATAGGCGTAAGGCGGTTCGGCCGACGGCATCGGCGCCTCGTTGGCATACTGCGTTTTGTAGACGACGGGCCGCACCGAAGAGATCTGATCGTTCATGCCCATCGCCTGGAGCGACGCGTAGTTGCCTGGGCGAAGCACCATGCAACGGCCGCCGAAGCGAATGTTTTCACAGACCTCCCAATTGCCGCGCTCAACGATGACCGATGAGGCGCGGTCGTTGAACCCGGAACCGCCGAAGTTGTCGAGCTGCTCGGCGGTGGTGACGGCACGCCCGCGAAAGCCTTCGCTCTCGTAGAAGGTGACCTGTGCGCCGGCCTGTGGCACAGGCGCTTCGTTGGCGTAGTGCGCGCTATCGCCGAGCGGGCGCACCGAGGACAGGCGATCGTTCATGCCCATCGCCGCGAGCGACGTATAGCTGCCAGGGCGCAGCACCATGCAACGCCCGCCGAAGCGTATGTTTTCACAGACCTCCCAGTTGCCGCGCTCGACGACGACCGATGAGGCGCGGTCGTTGAACCCGGAACCGCCGAAGTTGTCGAGCTGCTCGGCGGTGGTGACGGCACGCCCGCGAAAGCCTTCGCTCTCGTAGAAGGTGACCTGTGCGCCGGCCTGTGGCACAGGCGCTTCGTTGGCGTAGTGCGCGCTATCGCCGAGCGGGCGCACCGAGGACAGGCGATCGTTCATGCCCATCGCCGCGAGCGACGTATAGCTGCCAGGGCGCAGCACCATGCAACGCCCGCCGAAGCGTATGTTTTCACAGACCTCCCAGTTGCCGCGCTCGACGACGACCGATGAGGCGCGGTCGTTGAACCCGGAACTGCCGAAATTGTCGAGTTGCTCGGCGGTGGTGAAGGCGCGCCCGCGGAAACCTTCGCTCTCGTAGAACGTGATCTGTGCACCGGCCTGTGGCACGGGCACCTCGTTGTCGTAGTGCGCTTGATCAGCGAGCAGGCGCATTGAGGACACGCGATTGCTCATGCCCATCGCTTGGAGCGATGCATACCTGCCCGGGCGCAGTACCACGCAACGCCCGCGGAAGCGTATGTCTTCGCACATCTCCCAGTTGCCGCGCTCGACGACGACCGAAGACGCGCGGTCGTTGAGCCCCGAATCGCCGAAATTGTCGACCTGCTCGGCGGTGGTGAAGGCACGCCCGCGAAAGCCTTCGCTCTCGTAGATGGTGACCTGCGCACAGGCATTTGCGCCGATCAGGAGGGCCGCCAGGCCCAGTGCAGATTTCAGATTCCAGCTCATTGATGTCTCCAGTGTCTCTTCGGATTCGGGTGCGACTTGCGGGCCGGCGCACAGCGCTCAGGGCGACTCGCGTTTGCCCTTCTCGCCGCTCTTGCCTTCTTCCTCGGGCAAGGGTTTCTTGCCGTGCGCGTCCTTGGGCGGCTCGGCCTTGGGCGCAATCTCGACAGGGGCGCCCTTGGGCTCCACGGCGACAGGCGGTGGCACGATGGCTGGCGGTGGCTTGTGCTTGGCAGCCGGCGCGGCCTTGGGCGCGACGATGACAGGGGTCTCCTTTGGCTCCAAGGCGACGGGCGGCGGCACGCTGGCCGGCGGTGGCTTGTGCTTCGCCACCGGCGCCGCCTCGATCGGGGTCGGCTGACGCTTCGACGGCACGGTGGTCGCCGGTTGCGGCTCGTTCGGCGCCGACGCAGCGGCGCCCGCCTGACGCGAACGCTCCGACCCGGCGCTTGGCGATGGCTTGCCGGCGGCGTCCTGCGGCGGCTGCCGGGTGACGACCTTGGGCGCCACCACGGCGGGCGCGTCCTTCGTCTCGATGCGTGCCTCGGGCTTGCCGCGCGGCTCAGGCGGCGTCTTGCGCATCGCAGGCGCTACCGCCGCCGGTTCGGCCGTGGCCGTTTTGCTCTTGTCGCCCGGGCCCTGCTCGGCGCGCTGTGGCGGTGGCGCGGCGGGCGCATTGGCGTGCAACGGTGCGACCACTTCGACCCTGGATGCACCCGCCGTCACTGGCGGCTTGAGCGATGCCAGCTCCGCAGCGTCGATCGGCTTGCCCGGGCGCTTGGCGAGCTCGGGCTCCTTCTTGGCAAAGCTGACCGCGGCGGCCGGCGGGGCCTGGTGGGCGATGAAACGCCGTTCGGACAGATCCGCCGGCGGCTTCGGGCCATGCCGCGCCGTGCCGCGCACACTCGCGGGCTGCGGTGCGACCTCGGCCACGCTGCTCACCGGTGCGCCGGCCAAGGCGTCACGCGAGACGCGCACGGCGACCGGCGCCACAGGCTGCGCCTGCACGAAGGCCGTCGCCGGCACCGCGATCACCGCCCCCTTGACCGTCTGGTTCACGTACGTGACGTTGCGAACGTTGGTGATGTTGGTGACGTTGGTGACGCTGCGCTGGTCATAGATGTTCGTGACCTGCGCCGCGTTGACGGGCGTGTTGCTCGCATTCACGTTCGTGAAATAGCCGCGGCTCACGGTGTAGGCTGGGCGATAGACCTCGCGTGGGCCGAGCGGGAACCAGCCGACGGCGCCGGTGTTCCCCGACGAGTTCGCGATCTGGAAGTTGCTGCCGCCGATGAAGACCACCAGCGCCGGGGCATACACCGCGCGCGTGGCGACC
>JBDTSN010000237.1:0-4675 GCA_039931145.1 Burkholderiales bacterium
CGACGACAACCGCCGCCGTCTGGTCGTTGACCGGGCCGACGAGGAAGATCACGCGCTCGCGCAGCAGGCGCGAGTAAATGTCGTAGGCGCGTTCGCCGCGCCCCGATTGCTCGATGACCATCGGCACGAGGCCAAGGCCTTGGGTGTCCAGCGCGCTCATAAAGTGTCCTTGCGAAAGTGTTGCGTCGTGTAGACGCTGATTATGTCGGCGCTCGAACCACCACGCAGCCGCCGCGGCTGTTTCACTGCCGCTACGCGGCGATGCGCGGGCCCGAGTTCAAGACTGCATCAGTTCATCGAAGGGCAGCGTCTTGTCGACGACCTTGGCCTTGCCGAGAACGAACTGCGTCACGTTGTTCTCGACGACGACCGCTTCGACTTCGGCCATCCTTTGGCGGTCGCCAAGATACCAGCGAACGACCTCGGACGGTTTCTCGTAGCTCTGCGCCATTTCCTCGATGTGCGCTTGCAGTTGCTCGGCCTTGGCCTGCAGATTGTTGGCGCGCACGAGTTCGGCGACGACGAGGCCAAGGCGCACGCGGCGCTCGGCTTGCGGCTGGAACATCTCGGGCGGGATCGGCGCTTTGTCAGCATCCTTCACGCCACGCTTCTTCAGGTCGGCGCGCGCCGCTTCGATCATGCGTTCGGTCTCGCCGCTGACGAGTGTGCCGGGCACGTCGAGCTCGGCTGACTTGACGAGCGCATCCATCACCGCCCCCTTGTTGCGCGCGAGAACGCGAAACTTCACCTCACGCTCGAGATTGCGCTTGATGTCGGCGCGCAGCGCCTCGATCGTGCCGTCCTTGATCCCGAGCGACTTGGCAAGCGCTTCGTTGACTTCGGGCAGGTGCTGCGCCTCGATCTTCTTCAAGGTGACCATGAAGTCGGCTTCCTTGCCGGCCACATCCTTGCCTTGATAGTCGGCAGGGAATTGCAGGGGAAAGGTCTTCGAGTCGCCGACTTTCATGCCGCGCACCGCGTTCTCGAACGCGGCGAGCATCTGCCCTTCGCCGACGATGAACTGGAACGCTTCGGCCTTGTTGCCCTCGAACGACTCGCCGTCGATCTTGCCTTCGAAGTCGATCGTCACGCGGTCACCTTCGGCAGCGCTTTCGGTCTGCGCGCGCAGCGCAAAGGTGCGGCGCTGCTTGCGCAGGATGTCGAGCGTCTTGTCGATCGCGGCCTCGGTCACTTCGGTCGTCACGCGCTCGACCTCGGCCGTCGACAGATCACCGAGCTTGATCTCCGGGTAGACCTCAAAGGTTGCGTCGAACGTGAGTTCGCCCTCGGGTGCGCCTTCCTTCTCGGCGATGCGCGGCGCGCCGGCAACGCGCAGCTTGGCCTCGCTCGTCGCGTCGGCGAAAGCCCGGCCAACCTTGTCGTTCATCACCTCGTAGTGCACCGAATAGCCATAGCGCTGCGTCACGACACTCATCGGCACCTTGCCAGGCCGAAAGCCGGCTGCCTTGACGGTGCGCGCAAGCTTGCGCAGGCGGGTCTCGACTTCCTGCGTGATCGCGCTGGCGGGCAGCGTCAGCGTGATGCGACGCTCGAGCTTTTCAAGATTTTCAACAGTCACGGCCATGATTCGTGGAGGCTTTCTAGAGTCGTTGCTGGTGCGCGGGGGGGGACTCGAACCCCCACACCATCGCTGGCGTCAGGACCTAAACCTGGTGCGTCTACCAATTTCGCCACCCGCGCGAGGGGGCCAGCGCAATGGCAAGACCGCCCGGGCGGCCCGCCGTCCCGCAGGCTGCGATTCGGTCAACCTGTTATTTTAGCCGCCTGCCCTACGGCCTCGGTCACAGATGAATTTGAGCGCACGCTGGCCGCAACCGCGGAATGAAACGCAAGCAGCATGATGGCCGTCGCGACGGGCGAGCCGCCCTGGATCGGAAATCGCGTCCCACGTCATTGACGCCACACCCGACGCAGCACGTCGCCGGACCGCAGCATGGACAATGTAGCCCTGTGAGCGTCAACCACTACGAGAATTTCCCTATCGCGTCGCTGTTGTGTCCGCGCGCGCTGCGGCCCGCCGTACGAGCGATCTACGCCTACGCCCGAACTGCCGATGATCTAGCCGACGAGGGTGACGCACCAGCGGCGCAACGGCTCACCGACCTCGCGGCTTTCGAGGCCGATCTGCATGCGGTCGTCGCTGGTCATGCGCCGTCGGTGCGCTGGCGCACTGTCTTCGAACCGCTTACAGCGACCTTGCGCCGGCATGCACTACCGCTACCGCTGCTGACCGATCTGCTCAGCGCCTTCCGGCAAGACGTGGTGCAAACGTCATATGCCGACCGCGCTGCGCTTCTCGACTACTGCCGCCGCTCGGCATATCCCGTCGGCCGGTTGATGCTGCATCTGTACGGCATCGACGACGGTGACGCGCTACGCCAGTCGGATGCGATCTGCGGCGCACTGCAGCTCGCGAATTTCTGGCAGGACCTGAGCGTGGACCGCCAACGCGGGCGCCTCTACATCCCGCTTGCCGACGCGCGCCGCTTCGGTGTCGATGCGAGCGATCTGCTCGAAGGGCACGACAGCGCACGTGTTCGTGCGCTGGTCGCCGAACTCGTCGTCTGGACGCGGGACACGATGTGGAGCGGCGCGCCGCTTGCGCATCGCATTCCCGGCCGCGCGGGCTGGGAGTTGCGCTTCGTCGTGCAGGGTGGCCTGCGCATCCTGAAGCGAATCGAGCGCAACGGGTTCGACTCGCTCCAGCGCCGTCCAACGCTCGCGTTGCGCGACGCGCTGACGCTCACGTGGCGGGCGTTCGCGATGCGTCCAACGCGCAACGCGGTGCGCGAGGAGCATGCGTGACGCCCGAAGAGTACGTGCAGCAAAAGGCGACGCGCAGTGGCTCGAGCTTTTATTACGCCTTCCTCTTTCTGTCGCCGCCGCGGCGCGCGGCGATCACGGCGTTCTACGCGTTCTGCCGCGAAGTCGACGACGTCGTCGATGAGGTCAGCGACCCCGGCGTCGCGGCGACCAAGCTCGCCTGGTGGCGCAGCGAAGTGGCAGCGAGCTTCGACGGCCGGCCGAGCCATCCGGTGATGCAGGCACTGATGCAGCATGCAAAGAGCTACGACATCACGCTGGCGCACCTCGACACTGTGATCGAAGGTTGCGAGATGGACTTGCGGCAGTCGCGATACCTGGACTTCCCGGCGCTCGCCCAGTACTGCCATCGCGTTGCGGGCGTCGTCGGCGAAGTGGCGGCCAACATCTTCGGGCGCAGCGAGGAAGCGACGATCGCTTACGCGCACCGGCTCGGCCTTGCGATGCAGCTCACGAACATCATCCGCGACGTCGGCGACGATGCGCGGCGCGGGCGGATCTACCTGCCGCTGTCCGAATTGCAGCAGTTCGATGTCAAGGCCCACGCGTTGCTGCGCACTGCTCCGCCCTATGCCTACGGCGAACCATTCGACGCCCTGATGCGCTTCCAGGCCGAGCGCGCGCACCGCTGCTATGACGAGGCGATCGCGCTCCTGCCAGCGGCTGACCGCGAGGCGCAGAAGCCCGGCCTGATGATGGCGAACATCTACCGCACGCTGTTGCGCGAGATCGAATCCGAACAGTTCCAGGTGTTGCACCAGCGCATCTCGCTCACGCCAGTGCGCAAGCTCTGGATCGCGATGCGCACCAACTGGCGCGGGCGATAGGCTCGTTCACTCGACGGTGATCCGATGTCAGACGTGAATCGGCCGCCCATGGATGTGGCCGTGATCGGCGCGGGTTGGGCCGGCCTCGCGGCCGCCGTCGAAGCAACGGCGCGCGGCCACCGCGCAACGCTGTTCGAGATGGCGCCGGCAGCGGGTGGAAGAGCGCGGCGCGTGAGCACCGATGACGGCCTGATGCTCGACAACGGCCAGCACATCCTGATCGGCGCCTACACCGAGGCACTACGCCTGATGAACCTCGTCGGCGTCGAGCCACGGCAAGCGCTCATGCGCATACCGCTGACGCTCGCGTTCGCCGAGGGCGGCGCGCTGACACTGCCGCCCGGCCGACCGGCACCTGCGTTTGTGCGTGCCGTGTTCGCGCGCAGTGGGTGGCGCTGGCGTGATCGCCTCGCCTTGTTGCTCGCCGCCGGCGGCTGGGCGCGCAGCGGCTTCGCGTGCGACCCGCGCCTGACCGTCGCACAACTCGCCGCGAACTTGCCGCCGAGCATCCGCGCCGATCTGATCGACCCGCTGTGCATCGCCGCGCTCAACACACCGGCGCAAGTGGCGAGCGCAAGCGTCTTCCTGCGTGTGCTGCGCGATGCGCTCTTCTCAGGCGCCGGCTCGGCGGACATGCTGTTGCCGCGCGTCGATCTGAGCGCGCTCTGGCCGGATGCTGCGACCGCGTGGCTCGCGACGGCGGGAGCCAGTGTGCGGCTTTCGTGCCGCGTGGCGCGCGTTGAGCCGGATGCGTACGCGATCGACTCAGGCACGCCAGGCATCGGATGGCGCGTCGATGGCGAGCGCTTTGACGCCGTCGTGCTTGCCGCGAGTAGCGTCGAGGCGGCTCGCCTCGCGCGACCTACCGCGCCCGAATGGGCCGATTGCGCCGGTGCGTTGCGCCACGAACCAATCACGACCGTCTTTCTGCGTGGCGAAGGCGCACGGCTCTCGCACCCGCTGCTCGCGCTGCGCGAGAGCGCGACCGCGCCAGCGCAGTTCGT
>JBDTSN010000238.1:0-4664 GCA_039931145.1 Burkholderiales bacterium
CCGCGTCGCGGTAGGAAAGGGGGGCTTGGGTCATGAAGAGGCCGGTCGCCTCAGACGGCCGTTAGAATTTCGCGGATTCTACGGGCCGCATCGAGGCTGCCTGCAGCTGTTGCCCTGAACGCAAGGCGCGCCTCGGCTTCCTTTGTCGCGTCCCGGGGCCAGTCCGCGGCACGCCGCTCAACTTTCGCCGTCATCACTGGAAGCCCATCTGAACGCATTGCCGCCCAGCGCCTCGCCGCGATGAGGCAGATTCCACTTGCGATCGCGCAGCCACCGCAGTGCAGCTTCGAGAACTATCTGCCGGGAGAAAACCGCGCTGCGCTCGAGCACTTGATGCAACTTGCGCCGCATTCGGCGCCGGCCTACCTGTGGGGGCCGGCGGGCAGCGGCAAGACTCACTTGCTGCTCGCACTCGCGGCGGGATGGCAGGAACGGGGTGAGCGGGTCGCGTGGTTCGGTCCGACCGTCTCGCTGCCGTGGGCGTTCGACGAGCGTGCTTCCCTCATCGTATTCGACGATTGCGACGGGCTCGACGCTGAGCAGCAGCACGCCGCGTTTGCGCTCTTCGTGCAGGCAAGCACCGTCGGCGTGACCGTGATATCGGCGGGCGCGCTGCCGCCGGTCGATCTGCCGCTGCGCGAGGACCTTCGCACCCGGCTCGGCTGGGGCCTCGTGTTCGCATTGCAGCCGCTGTCGGAGAGCGAAGCGCGCGCCGTGCTGCGCCGCGAGGCAGATCGCCGCGGCATCCGGCTCACCGACGAAGTGCTCGACTACCTTCTGACTCGCTTCGCGCGCGACCTGACGCAACTCATGGCGCTCCTCGACCGGCTCGACGAATTCGCGCTTGCCAGCCGGCGCGCGGTGACCGTGCCCTTGCTCAAGAAAATGCTCGAGGAGGAAGGCGCATGAAGCCGGTGCGCCTGTGCCTGTTCGATCTCGACGACACCTTGCTGCCGATCGACTCCGACCATGCCTGGGGTGAGTTCGTCATCCGCCTCGGCTGGGTCGACGAGGCGGCGTTTCGCGCCGGCAACGATGCCTTTTATGCCCAATACAAAGCCGGGCAGCTCGACATCCACGCCTATATTGCGTTCGCCACCGGGCCGCTCAAGGGCCGCGACGCGGCAACGCTTGCCGATGCGCACGCGCGCTTCATGCGCGAGATCATCACCCCGCGCATCGAGCCCGCGGCACTCGCGCTCGTACGTGAGCACCAGGCGCGGGGCGATCTGGTCGGGCTCGTGACGGCGACCAACGACTTCATCACGGCGCCGATCGCCGCCGCATTCGGCATCGCGCATCTGATCGCAGTGCGCCTCGAGCGTGCGCCAGACGGTACCATCACCGGCGCCATCGAGGGCACGCCGAGCTATCGCGAAGGCAAGGTCACGCGCATCGGCGAGTGGTTGCGCGGCATGGATTGCGACTGGGGCGACTTCGAGGCAATCACTGTCTACAGCGATTCGACGAACGACCTGCCCTTGCTTGAGCGGGCCCACCATCCGGTGGCCACCAACCCCTCGCCGGCGCTCGAAGCGCTGGCCCGGGAGCGCCACTGGCGCATCTTGAGACTGTTCGACGCATGATCAGAAAATTCATCGACAAGCTGCTCGGCAAGCCACCGTCCGGCGCGGGCACGAAGGCGGCGCTCGGCAAGCGCGTCGAGGTGGCACGCGCCGAACATGGCATCGATCTGAAGCTTCTCGACGCGAATGCGGTGAAGGTCGTGCAGACGCTAAAAGAAGCTGGCTTCGAGGCTTACGTCGTCGGCGGCGCGGTGCGCGATCTGCTGCTCGGCATGCGACCGAAGGACTTCGACGTCGCGACCAACGCGACGCCCGAGCAGGTCAAATCGCACTTCAGGCGCGCCTTCATCATCGGCCGGCGCTTTCGGATCGTGCACGTCGTCTATGGCCGCGGGCGCGATCACGAGGTGATCGAAGTCTCGACCTTTCGCGCGACGCTCGCCGCGGCCGATGCCGAGCACGTCAGCGGCAACGAGAAGACCTCGCGCGCGGAGCTCGCCGGCAAGACCCACGTCGTCGATGCCGAGGGCCGCGTGCTGCGCGACAACGTCTGGGGCCCGCAGATCGAGGATGCCGCGCGCCGCGATTTCACGATCAACGCGATGTACTACGACCCGCTCACCGAGACCGTCGTCGACTACCACCACGGCCTGCGCGACGAACACAAGAAGTTGCTGCGCATGATCGGCGATCCGGTGACGCGCTACCGCGAAGACCCGGTACGCATCGTGCGTGCGGTGCGCTTCGCGGCCAAGCTCGGTTTCACGATCGAGGCGAAGACGCGCGCGCCGATCGGCGAGATGGCCGCGCTGCTTGCGAACCAGCCGCCGTCGCGGTTGTTCGACGAGATGATCAAGCTGCTGCAGACGGGCCATGCGCAAAAGAGCCTCGAAGAGTTGCGCAAGCAGGGGCTGATCGGCGATCGCCAGGGCGTGTTCCCGATTCTCGATCTGGTGCTCGCCGACGATGCCGGCAAGGGCCCAAGCCGCTTCGTGCAACTCGCGTTGGCCGATACCGATCGGCGGGTCGGCGAGGGTAAGCCGGTGGCGCCGAACTTTCTGCTCGCCTGCATGCTGTGGCACGAGGTGCTCGTGGGCTGGCAGAAGCAGAAGGATCGCGGCGAGGCGCCGTTCCCGGCGCTGCAGCAGGCGGTGGACGCGGTGTTCGACGCGCGGGTTGGCGATATCTCCGGCCGCGGCAAGCTCGGCGCCGATATGCGCGAGGTCTGGCTCATGCAGCCGCGCTTCGAGCGCCGCTCGGGCAACGCGCCGTTTGCGCTCGTCGAGCAGCCGCGCTTTCGCGCCGGATTCGATTTCCTGCGCCTGCGCGCCGACGCGGGCGAGGTCACGCCCGATCTCGCCGAATGGTGGGAGGACTTCTCGCTCGGCAGCGAAGAGGAGCGTCGTGCGTTGGTCGAACTCGCGCGCGAGCAGGATCAGCCGCGGCGCGGCGCTTCGCCGCGCGCGCGTCGCGCCGACGTGCCGAAGGCCGGATCGTCGTCCGAATCGGCGACAGCCAAGCCGACGGCAGCTGAGCTGGAGAGTGATGCAGCGGCGAGCGATGCGGAAGCGCCGGCGCGCCGCAAACGCCGGCGCCGCCGCAAGCCGGCGGGCGGCGACGGTGCGGCTTCGGCGCCGCCGACATCCACGTCCTGAGCGGCCATCGCAGTAGAGGTGACTTGCAAGTCAGAGCCGGCACCGAGCCGCCGACGGCGACGATGTGAGGCCTGGATCGGGCTCGGCGCCAACCTGGGCGATACGGCATTTTCTGCTCTCACTGCGTTGCCGCGCACGCGGCTTCGGGCCCGCTCTTCGCTGTACCGCAGCGCACCGATAGACGCTGGCGGGCCCGACTATCTCAATGCGGTGGTGTTGATCGACACCGGGCTGGATGCGCACGAACTGCTCGCGCATTTGCTCGCGATCGAAGGGCAGCACGGCCGCGAGCGGCTGTATCCGAACTCGCCGCGCACGCTCGATCTTGATCTGCTGCTTTACGGTGAAGCGCAAATCGAATCGTCGACGCTGACCGTGCCGCATCCACGCCTGCACACACGCGCCTTCGTGCTCGCGCCGCTGGCCGAGTTGGCGCCGGCGCTATCGATCCCAGGCCGGGGCCGGGTTGCTGCCTTGCTGCAGGGCGTCGCAGCCCAGCCGATCGAGCGGCTCGCGGGCACCGCCTGGCGCCGCAAGACCATGCCCACAACGAGCGCCGCGGCGGCAAGGAGCGCCAGCGCCAGCCACAAGCCGCCGCGCGATTCATAGGCGGCAGACACCGAGGTCGTCACATGAATACATCGATCCCCGTCCCCGTGCAGACCGTGCTGCTTCTGATCGGCTCGAATCTGTTCATGACGTTTGCCTGGTATGGCCACCTGAAGACGCTGTCCGACAAGCCGTTGCTCGTTGCCGTGCTGGCAAGCTGGGCGATCGCGCTGTTCGAGTACCTGTTGCAAGTGCCGGCAAACCGGATCGGCTTCGCCGGGGGCTTCAGCCTGGCGCAACTCAAGATCACCCAGGAAGTCATCACGCTTGCCGTGTTCGTTCCCTTTGCGATGTTCTACATGGGCCAGCCGTTCAAGCTTGATTTCGTATGGGCAGGGCTGTGTCTGGTCGGCGCCGCTTACTTCATTTTCCGCAGCTGACGGCTTGCGCCGTGTACTCGTCGCCCCTCCGGCAGGCAGGTGGCGCAAGCATTTCAACCCCGTGGCACAAGCGCTGCGGATGGCTGAACGACGTCAGGAGATCGCCACGCAAGATACTGCACTGCGTGATGCCGACCTGTTGCGCGGTGTCGATCGCCATTGACGAGGGCGCCGACACCGCGGCCACGAACTCGACGCGGGCGCGCGCGGCCTTCGTGATCATCTCCAGGCCGACGCAGCCCGACAACGCCACGCAGCAGCTGCGGGTGAGCAGACGAGATCAACACCACGGCACGCAACAAGCTCAAGACCGCATAGCGTTGACCTTAGATCGTCGCCGCTTGCTGGGTGGGCGCTTGGTGTCCGGCGTGGCGACCGGGCCCGACCGCCACGCGGCGCACGACGGCTCTTCGATCTGCCTCAACGACAGATGAACGCCGTATTCAGGCCTCGTTCATCCGCAGTTGCTCAAACTACCGGCACGGTCCTCGTGG
>JBDTSN010000239.1:0-4648 GCA_039931145.1 Burkholderiales bacterium
AGTTCCTCTATCCGCTGATGCAGGGCTACGACTCGGTCGCGCTCAAGGCCGACCTCGAACTCGGCGGCACCGACCAGAAGTTCAACCTGCTCGTCGGGCGTACGCTGCAGGCAGAGTACGGGCAGGAGCCGCAGTGCATCCTGACCATGCCTTTGCTCGAAGGGCTCGACGGCGTCCAGAAGATGTCCAAGAGCAAAGGCAACTACATCGGCATTACCGACGCGCCGAACACGATGTTCGCCAAGCTGCTGTCGATCAGCGATACCTTGATGTGGCGCTACTTCACGCTGCTGAGTTTTCGCAGCGTGGCGGAGATCGCTGCGCTCAGGGCGGAGGTCGACGCCGGCCGCAACCCGAAGGAAGTGAAGGTCTTGCTCGCGAAGGAAATCTGCACCCGGTTTCACGACGCCGCGGCAGCCGATGCCGCGGAACAAGACTTCGAGTTGCGCGCCCGCGGCGGCGTGCCGGAACAGATCGACGCCGTCACGCTCGCAGGTGCGCCGCTCGCCCTCGGCGCGTTGCTCAAGCAATCCGGTCTCGCCGCGTCGAGCAGCGAAGCGATGCGCCTGGTGGATGGCGGTGGCGTTCGTATCGACGGTGCGGTGATCAGCGACAAGACGCTTCGCCTGGGCGCCGGTTGTTACGTCGTGCAGGTCGGCAAACGCCGCTTCGCGCGCGTGACGATCACCGCATGATCAAACGCCGTGGGCTGCTTGCAGCCTTGCTGCTCGTTGCTGCAAGGGTTGCGCGGGCGCTGCCGGACGAGCTGGAGCAGGCGCGCATCGATCGCCTGATTCATTACGTGGAGACCCAGAAGCGCATGGTCTTCGTGCGCAACGGCAAGGACCATTCGTGCCGCGACGCAGCGCTGTTCCTGCGCGCGAAGTACGCCATGATGGGCGAGCATGTGACGACGGCGGCGCAGTTCATCGATCAGATCGCATCGCGATCGAGCACCACCGGCGAGCCCTACAAGGTGCGCCTCGCCGATGGGCGCTTGCTGCCTGCGGCGAAGGTCTTGCGCGAGGAGCTGGCGCGCATGGACCGCGAGCGTTGATGAACGCCTGGTGCCCGACCGCGCGCGGCGTGCGCGCAGGAGGCTGAAATGAGACGACCCCAAGCTCACTTCGTTCGCGTCCCCATGGACCCGAACGGGACACTGTGCGGCCCTTGGGAGCGTCAGTGGCTGCTGGCGGCCGGGCGCCACTGAAATGGCTTCGACGCCCTCGGTTCAGACCTTCCTCAAGTTGTCGGCAGCTGTGGCTGTCGTGACCATCGTGCTGAAGACGCTCGCCTGGTGGCTTACGGGGTCGGTCGGTCTGCTGTCCGACGCGATGGAGTCCTTCGTCAACCTCGCTTCGGCGCTCTTCGCGTTGACGATGGTGCGAATCGCACAGCGCCCGGCCGACGAGGACCACCCGTTCGGGCACACCAAGGCCGAATACTTCTCGAGCGGATTCGAAGGCCTTTTGATTCTCGGCGCGGCGGTCGCGATCATCTGGACTGCGGTGCCCCGTTTCATCAACCCGGAGCCGCTTGAGTCACTAAGCTGGGGTCTCAGCCTGGCGCTCTTGAGCTCGGTGCTCAACGGCGTGCTTGCCTGGTACATGCTTGCCGCGTCGCGCGTGCACCGCTCGATCGTGCTCGAAGCCGATGCACGCCACTTGTTCACCGACGTCTGGACTTCGGTCGGCGTCATCGGCGGTCTGCTCTTCGTTCCCCTGACGGGTTGGCTCTGGCTCGATCCGCTGCTCGCGGTCGGCGTCGCCCTCAATATCCTGCGTGAAGGCGGGCGCCTCGTCTGGCGCTCGGTCGATGGCCTGATGGACAGTGCGGTGGACCCCAAAGTCCAGGCAAAGATCGACGCCGCACTCGCGCAATTCGTCCATCCCGCGATCCGCTTCGACCACCTCGTCACGCGCCGCGCCGGGCAGCGCATCTTTGTCGATCTCCATATGCACATGCCGGCGAACTGGACACTTGGGCGCGCCGCCGCATTGCGTGCCAGCGTCGAGCAGGCGCTGATGAGCGAGGTGCCCGGATTGCGCGCGTCGATTCAGTTGCTGCCGCTCGACGTCGAGGCGCACTTTGACGACCTGAAAGACCCGTTGTGATCGCGTTGGTCCAGCGTGTGACGCAGGCAAGGGTCGAGGTGGCTGGCCGCGTCGTCGGCGCGATCGATCGCGGCCTGCTCGTCTTCGTCTGCGCCGAACCTGAAGATGACGACACGATCGCTGACCGGCTTGTCGCAAAGCTCGTCAGGCTGCGTGTCTTCGCCGACGTCGCAGGCAAGATGAATCTGGATCTGGCCGCTGTGAACGGTGGCCTGCTGATCGTGAGCCAGTTCACCCTTGCCGCGGACACGTCGGCGGGGAATCGCCCCGGTTTCGGCGGCGCGGCGTCGCCCGCGCTCGGGCGGCGTCTCTACGAGCGCATCGTCGCCGCGGCACGCGCGCTGCATCCGCATGTGGCGTGCGGCGAGTTCGGCGCCGACATGCAGGTGCATCTGGTGAACGATGGGCCGGTGACGATTCCGATCACGTTGCGCCGCTGACGCTGCAATTCTTCGTGCGCACGCCACGCGGCGGTTGGCATAATGCGCCTCTGCCTGAAGCAGCCGCTATCAGACAGATTGCCTCAACGTCAGTGAAGGAACGACGATGTTTCGCTCTGTGCAAATGCGCTCGTCAGCGCGACTCGGAAAGTCGGCACGCGCGCCTCGCGCAGCGTCGCTCGTCGCCGCATTCGCGCTGTTCGGCGCCATCGCCGGCTGCGCGCCCGACGCGTGGAAGCCCAATCCGACTTACGACGCCTTCTTGAACAAGGTCGACAAGAACTGCGGCACGATGCGCATCGGCGAGGTCACGATCAGTCAGCTGATGAATCCAGGCTCGAACCTGTACAGCACCTACTTCGTCGATATGACGTCGCGATTCGAATTGGGGCGGATCTCGACGCAGGACTACGTCGATGGCATCTCGACGACCTTCACGACGATCGAGAACACCGCCGGCATCCGCTGCATCGTCGCGCAGAAGAGTCCCTGAAACACACTACCGACCGCGCCTTGTGGCGCTAGCCGAAGTCGCGCGCGTCCTCGATGACCTTGCCGTCATTGGGCAGGTTGCCCACAGCGCACAGCTCGACCTCGCAACGCAGTTTGGTCACCTCGCGCACGCTCTGGGCGACGCGCTCGGCAATCCCTTCGGGCGCACCATCCACCTCGATGCGCAAGGTCATGCGGTCGTTCGCCATTTCGCCGCTGACGACGAGGCGCGCCTTCGAAACTTCCGGATGCCGCCGTGCAATCTGCGCCACCTGCCCGGCGTGGACGAACATGCCGCGCACCTTCGCGGTCTGGTCGGCGCGCCCCATCCATCCCTTGATGCGCGCGTTGGTGCGCCCGGTTGGGCACGCGCCGGGAAGGATCGCCGACAGATCACCGGTGCCGAAGCGAATCAACGGATAGTCGGGGTTGAAGACAGTGACGACAACCTCGCCGACTTCACCCGCCGCGACCGGATCGCCGGTGCCTGGGCGCACGATCTCGACGATCACACCCTCGTCGATCACCAGTCCCTCGCGCGCCGAAGTCTCGAAAGCGATGAGGCCGACGTCGGCCGTTGCGTAGCACTGGGTGCCTTCAATGCCGCGCTCGCCGAGCCAGTCGCGCAGCGCGGGCGGAAACGCTTCACCTGAGACCAGCGCCTTCGTCAATGAAGGCAGCGCAAGCCCGGCCTCGTTCGCTTTTTCGATGAGTATTTTCAGAAAGCTCGGTGTGCCGCCATAGCCCTGTGGGCGCAAGTCTGCGATCGCCTGCAACTGCAATTCGGTATTGCCGACGCCGCCTGGGAACACGGTGCAGCCGAGCGCGAGCGCGCCCGACTCGAGCATTGCGCCGGCGGGCGTTAAGTGATAGCTGAAACTGTTGTGCAGCAGATCGCCTGCGCGAAAGCCCGCTGCAAAAAGGGCACGCGCCATGCGCCAATAGTCGCCGGCCTGACCTTGCGGTTCGTAGATCGGCCCCGGCGACTGATACACATTGCGCGCACCGTGCGGCCGCGCCAGGCCGCGCCAGCCGATCGCGGAAAAGCCGCCGAACGGGTCGCCGGCCTGCGACGCGCGCGCGGCCTTCTGGCGCTCCAGCAGATCATTCTTGCGCGTCACCGGAAGCTTCGCCAGCGCGGTGCGGCTCGCGATGACGGCTGCATCGACGCCACGCAGGATGTCGGCAAACGCCGACGTGCCGGTTTGCGCCTGCGCCACGAGGCCGGGCAGTGCCGCCAACAATGCCCGCTCGCGCTCGGACTCAGCGCGCTGTTCCAGCACGTCGTAGAAGGCAGTCGGCTGCGGCGTGGCGGGCGCACTGTGGTGAGGCTCACTCATCTCCATCCTTCCAGCGATCGATGCGGCGCTTTACATCGTCGCCGAAGCGGCGCACGTCGGCGCCGTTGCGTAGCGTGCGAGCCTCCCATTCCGGGCTCGTCGCGGGACGCTTCGCAAGACGCGCCTGCAACGCCTCGCCATCGACGGCAAGCATGACAACCGGCCGCCCGTTCCACTCGAAACCGGCGCCGCGCTCAACCAAGCCGCGCATACCGCGCAGCGTGCGCTGCAACTGCACGAGCGCGTCATCGGGCTTGAAGGG
>JBDTSN010000240.1:0-4641 GCA_039931145.1 Burkholderiales bacterium
GAGGGCGCGTCGGTCCTTGCGCTGTGAAGGTGTGAGTTCGATTGCTGACATGCGTCGATTATCGTGGCAGCGCAAGGAGCGTCGATGAAAATCAAATCGAAAAGCAAGAAGCTCAACAAGGCTTGGCTGCACGACCATCTGAACGATACCTACGTCAAGCTCGCGCAGAAAGACGGCTATCGGGCGCGCGCCGCGTACAAGCTGAAGGAGATCGACGAGGAACTGAGGCTGCTCAGGCCGGGCCAACTCGTCGTTGATCTCGGCGCCGCGCCAGGCGCCTGGAGCCAGTACGTGCGCCGCAAGTTCGCCCCCGGTGGTGCGGCAGGCGGCGCGCTCGACGGCGAGATCATTGCGCTCGACATCCTGGACTTCGAGCCGATCGACGGCGTGCGCTTCATTCAGGGCGACTTTCACGATGAGCTTGTCGTGCGTCGGCTCGAAGAAGTGCTTGCCGGGCGCAAGGTAGACGTCGTCGTCTCCGACATGGCACCCAATCTGTCGGGGATCTCGAGTTCGGATTCGGCGCGCATGGCGCATCTGGTCGAGTTGGCCGTCGAATTCGCTCGCCAACACCTCGCTACCGAAGGCGCGTTGGTGTGCAAGATCTTTCACGGCAGTGGCTACAGCCAGCTCGCTGAACTGTTCAAGAAGACGTTCAGGGCCGTCAAACCGATCAAGCCGAAGGCGTCGCGAGACAAGTCGGCGGAAACCTTTCTCGTTGGCCGTGGTCTCAAGCCGGTGGACAAGCTGGTCGAAAACGTAAACGACAGCGTTCGATGAAGCGTTTGCCGAGTGATAAACAAGCGACAAACAAGCGACAAACGCGTGCGATCGGCTCGTGTTGCAGTGCAGCGCAAGCTTAGCTTGACTCGACTAGAATCGTCCCCAGATACCGGGGATGTGGTGCGCGGATTTGCGTGCCCCGTGTTTTATGGCAGGAAGGAGCCACGTTGAACAATCAATGGTTCTCGAAAGTTGCGGTGTGGATGGTGATCGCCCTTGTGCTGTTCACCGTCTTCAAGCAATTCGACCGTGGCGTCACGCAGGGGAGCCAGATCGCTTACTCCGACTTCCTCGACGAGGTGCGCGCCAAGCGCATCCGCTCAGTGACGTTGCAGGAGGGCCCGAACGGCACCGAAATCCTCGCCATCTCGAATGACGACAAGCGCCTGCACAGCACGGCGACATATCTCGACCGCGGCCTGGTCGGTGATTTGATCAACAGCGGCGTCAAGTTCGACGTCAAGCCGCGCGAGGAACCTTCTCTGTTGATGAGCATCCTTATCAGTTGGGGTCCGATGCTGCTCCTGATCGGTGTCTGGGTCTACTTCATGCGGCAGATGCAGGGTGGCGGCAAGGGCGGCGCATTCAGCTTCGGCAAGAGCAAGGCGCGCATGCTCGACGAAGCGAACAACACGGTCACCTTTGCCGATGTCGCGGGCTGCGATGAAGCCAAGGAAGAAGTCTCCGAACTCGTCGAGTTCCTGAAAGACCCACAAAAGTTCCAAAAGCTCGGCGGGCGCATTCCGCGCGGCGTACTGCTCGTCGGCCCACCGGGAACTGGCAAGACACTGCTTGCGAAGGCGATTGCGGGCGAAGCGAAAGTGCCGTTCTTCAGCATCAGCGGCTCGGACTTCGTCGAGATGTTCGTCGGCGTCGGCGCGGCGCGCGTGCGCGACATGTTCGAGCAGGCAAAGAAGAGTGCACCGTGCATCATCTTCATCGATGAGATCGACGCCGTCGGTCGGCATCGCGGTGCAGGGCTCGGCGGCGGCAACGACGAGCGTGAGCAGACCTTGAACCAAATGCTCGTCGAGATGGACGGCTTCGAGACCAACGTTGGCGTGATCGTGATCGCAGCGACGAACCGGCCCGACATCCTCGACCCTGCGCTTCTTCGCCCGGGGCGCTTCGACCGTCAGGTCTATGTGACGCTGCCCGACGTGCGTGGCCGTGAGCAGATTCTCAACGTGCACATGCGCAAGGTGCCGATCGGCCAGGACATCCGCTCCGACATCCTCGCGCGCGGTACGCCCGGTTTTTCCGGCGCCGATCTGGCCAATCTCGTCAACGAGGCAGCGCTCTTTGCGGCGCGGCGCGGCGGCCGGGTGGTCGAGATGAACGACTTCGAGCGCGCGAAAGACAAGATCATGATGGGGCCAGAGCGCAAGTCGATGGTCATGCCCGAGGAAGAGCGGCGCAATACGGCTTACCACGAGTCGGGCCATGCATTGGTTGCGCGTCTGATGCCCAAGACCGATCCGGTGCACAAGGTAACGGTGATTCCGCGCGGTCGGGCGCTCGGTGTGACGATGCAGTTGCCCGAGACCGACCGCTACAGCTTGGACAAGGATCGCATGTTGTCGACGATTTCGGTGCTCTTCGGCGGGCGTATCGCCGAAGAGGTCTTCATGAACCAGATGACGACCGGCGCGAGCAACGACTTCGAGCGTGCGACGCACATCGCGCGCGACATGGTGACGCGCTACGGCATGACCGATGAACTCGGACCCATGGTCTATGCGGAGAACGAGGGCGAAGTCTTCCTCGGCCGCTCAGTGACGAAGCAGGTCAATGTTTCCGAAGAGACGATGCAGAAGGTGGACCAGCAGATCCGACGCATCATCGACGAGCAGTATGCGATTGCGCGCAAGCTGATCGAGGACAACCAGGACAAGATGCACGCGATGGCGAAGGCCTTGCTCGAGTGGGAAACCATCGACGCGGAGCAGATCGACGACATCATGTCCGGCAAGCCGCCGCGGCCGCCGAAGGACTGGACGCCTGCACCCGCCAAACCCGTTGGCGCAACGCCGCCAGCCGATCCCGACGGCACGCCAGCGACGGTCTGAGGTAAGGGCGAGATCGCATGTAGCGGGGCTTCGGCCCCGTTGCGCTTTGTGGTTCATCGATTCCAGTTGCGCCTTACGTTCGCGAATCAGCATGATCTGGCAGACGACACGACACAGCATCGACTTGTCTCAGCCGCGCGTGATGGGCATAGTAAACGTCACGCCTGATTCATTCGCCGATGGCGGCATGCATGCGACGAGCGCGGCGGCGCTGGCGCATTGCGAGCAATTGGTTCAGGACGGCGCGGATCTGCTCGACATCGGTGGTGAATCGAGCCGCCCGAGTGCGGCGCGCGTCTCGGCCGCGGACGAACTGGCGCGTGTGATACCGGTGCTGCGGGGGGCGTTGACACTCGGTGTGCCGGTATCGGTGGATACCTGCAAACCGGAAGTGATGCGCGAGGCACTGGCGCTCGGTGTCGATATCGTCAACGACATCAGCGCACTGCAAGCGCCCGGCGCGCTCGACGCCGTGGCCGCGCACCCGGCATGCGGCGTTTGCCTGATGCACATGAAGGGCGATCCCGCCAGCATGCAGCTCGATGTGCACTACAGCGATGTCGTGGTCGAGGTCGGCGCGTTCCTCGCCGCGCGTGCGCATACGCTCGCACAGTGCGGCGTCGCGCGCGAGCGGATCGTGCTCGATCCAGGCATCGGATTCGGCAAGCGCGCCGAACACAACCTCGAACTCCTCCGGCGCCAGCGCGAACTGCTGGCACTCGGCTATCCGTTGCTCGTCGGTTGGTCGCGCAAATCCACGCTCGGGCAACTGACGGGACGCGCTGTCGATGATCGGCTCGCGGCGAGCGTCGCCGCCGCGCTTGCCACGGTCGACCGAGGCGCGTCGATCGTGCGCGTGCACGACGTCGCCGCCACAGTCGACGCACTCAAGATCTGGCATGCCGCAGGCGACAATCGTGATTCCGTCGATTCCCTGTTCGTACAGCATCCGATCTCATGACAAGAACCTACTTCGGCACAGACGGCATTCGTGGCACTGTCGGGCACACGCCCATCACGGCCGACTTCATGCTGCGCCTTGGCCACGCGGTGGGCCGTGTACTTAGGCAGTCCACCGATCGGCCGACGGTGCTGATCGGTAAAGACACACGCATCTCCGGCTACATGATCGAATCTGCGCTCGAAGCCGGCTTCGCGTCGGCCGGTGTCGATGTCTTGCTGACCGGGCCGCTGCCAACCCCGGGGATCGCCTACCTGACGCGCGCACTGCGGCTCGATCTGGGCGTCGTCATCAGCGCGTCGCACAACCCGTTCGACGACAACGGCATCAAGTTCTTCTCGGCGAGCGGTCAGAAGTTGCCCGACGTTTGGGAGCAGCGTGTCGAGACGGCGCTCGGAGAGCCGGCGCAATGGGTCGGCTCGATCGAGCTCGGCAAGGCACGCCGGCTCGACGATGCGCGAGGGCGCTACATCGAGTTCTGCAAGGCGACGATCGGTAGCGACCAGTCGCTCAAGGGCTTGAAGATCGTCGTCGACGCAGCACACGGCGCCGCCTACCAGGTCGCACCGGACGTGTTCCATGAACTCGGCGCCGAGGTTGTCGCGATCGGCTGCGCGCCCGATGGCATCAACATCAACGCCGGCTTCGGCGCAACATCGCCTGCGGCCTTGCTGCAGGCCGTCAAGGAGCATGGCGCCGACTACGGCATCGCGCTCGACGGCGACGCGGACCGGCTGCAACTGGTCGACGCGGCGGCGCGCCTCTATAGCGGAGATGAACTGCTCTACGTCCTGGTGGTCGATCGCCTCGCGCGCGGCCTGCCGGTGC
>JBDTSN010000241.1:0-4621 GCA_039931145.1 Burkholderiales bacterium
TGGTCGACCACTGTGTAGAGCCAGAACGTCAGCAGCAGCAGCACAAGGCCGCGAATCGCACCGCGCAGCAGGAAGCGTGAGCCGGTACCGACCGGATAGATCTCGACGGCTCGTTCGCGGCTGGCGGGCGGCAGCAGTGCATACAGCAGCACGATCACGCACAGCGCAACGGCGGAGCCTTCGATGAAAGCGTCGCGCAGAAACTCCATGCCGGGTACCGAGTTCAGCCCCATGATCGACATCAGGGAGCTGGCGACCAGGATCAGCATGCCCAGCGGATTGCCGGTGCGCAGGATCAGCGTGTAGGCAAGCGTGTAGATCACGCCGATGACCAGAATCAGCGCCTGCGGGAAGGGCCGCAGCAGCGCGACCAGCAGGGCCATCATCCACATCATCACGGCCATCGTCACCGGCCCGCCGACGGCCTTGATCGGGTCGAACCGCCCGCGCATCGAGGCGATGATGCCGGCGGTGAGTGCCGGCGCGATCATCGGCATTGTCGGCCGCAGCCACAGCGCAACGCCGTAGGCGATCGCGGTGGCAGCAGCCAGACGCACCGCGAACAACGGGTCGTCGGTTGCGAGTGGGCGGGGTGCAACGTACATCGTGTCGGTGCGGCTACCGCGCCAGTCAGTAGAGGTAGGAAAGCCAGGCGCGTGCGTGGAGCAGCACCGTCGCGACCCAGGCGATTGCGCTGGAATCGCCCTCGGCGTAGACGACGACGGAGGCCTTGCCGCCGATGCGTACGGCGCGCGGACAGTCATCGAGCGCGCCGTCGAGCTGCACATGCACCGGGATGCGCCTTGCCGGCTCGAACCATTGCCCCTGGGGCAGGTTCTGCAGCAGGCCGCCGGCGCTCGCGCGGCCGACGTCGATGCCCCAGGCGATGCTCTGCACGCGGCCGCTGAACACCACGCCGGGAGCGGCGTCGAAGACGATGCCGACCTTGTCGCCGCGCTGCACATTGCCGAGCTGGTTCTCGCGCAGGTCGGCGGTGATCCAGGCGCCACGCGCGTCGATGAAGGTCATCGCCGGTGTGCCCGGCGCAACGTACTGTCCGATCGCCAGCCGCATGTTCGTGACCACGCCCAGGGTCGGTGCCGTCAATGTGGCGAAGCGGCGGTCGAGCTGCGCCTTTTCGAGCTGCAGCCGGGCCGACTGCACCTCAGGGTTGGCGGCCGTTCCGCTGCCACCGGTGGCGATCATCGCGCGCTGCAATTCGGCCTCGGCCTGCGCCAGTTGCGAGTCGGCGTTGCGCTGCGCCGCGCGCGCATCGTCGGCCTTCACCTCGGACATAAAGCCGCGCGCGACGAGCTCCAGCGTGCGCGCAGTGTTGGCCTGCACGTTTTCGCGCTGCGAGCGCGCCGCCGTGACGCCGGCCTGCGCAGAGATGATGCCGGTCGCCGATACGCGGGTCGACTGCAGCGCCTTGCCAAGTGCCGCTTCGGCCTGGCGCACGGCGAGATCGAATGGCGTGAGATCGAGTTGGGCGAGTGCCGCACCGGCTTGCACGACGTCGCCATCCTGTACCGCCACCTCGGTCACCTGCCCGGCGACGCGCGACGTCAACTGGGCGACATAGCCCGAGACCGCACCGCGCGCCGTGTACGGCACCAGGCGGTCGGAAGCGACTTGCCAGGCAATCAGCAGCACGAACAGTGCGAGCACGCCGAGGGCCACCCACAGCGTCGACTTCGAGCGCGGAGCGGCCGGCACGGGTTTGGCTGGCGCGGCGTCGGCTGGCGCCGTGGCACTCGGCGCGACGACAGCCGGCTGCGGCTTGGCGACCGACTCTGCCGGCGGCCGCGCCAGCGTCGACGGTGTTGGTGGCGGCCGTGGTCGTGGCGGTGACGCTGACGCGGCTTCAACTGTGGCCGGGGTCGGGTTCGCCGGCGACCGTTGAACCGCTGCCGATGCGTCATCGCGTTCGGCGTCCGATCGTGGCGGTTGCGGCGCGGATGGCGGCGATGTCGTGTCGGTCATGAAGTGTCGCGACGCGTCGCGCAGTGCGTTGAGATCGGGGCGTTCGTCGCAGCAGCCATTCAATCGGCAACCACGATAGCACCCACACCATGGCGCGTTTCCAGGCCGGAGTCAGCGGCTCGTGGTGATAGACACGCGCGGGTCCAGCGGGTGTCGCACGGTCCTGCCATTCGATCCGGCCGTCGCTGTCCAGGCGCAGCGTGTAGCTTTGCGTCGCGAGCTCTTTCTCGAACGCGTCGGCGATCTGCCCGGCCAGGCGCGGGCTGTCGATGACGAAACCCGATTCGGTGTTCAACGCCGCCGAGCGCGGGTCGAGGTTGAAGGAGCCGACGAACACGCGCTCGCCATCGAGTGCAAATGTCTTCGCGTGCAGGCTCGCGCCGGAGCTGCCTGTCAGCTTGCCGTGATGGGCGCGCGCTGAACGTGGCGCGATCCCATCGGGCTTCAACTCGAACAGCTTCAAGCCGCCGCGCAGCAGCGCGTGTCGGCGCTTCGCATAACCGGCGTGGACGGCAGGCACGTCGGTCGCGGCGAGCGAGTTGGTCAGCACGCTGACGACCACACCACGCGCCGCCTGTTCGGTCAGCGCCTTGGTGCCGCTGGCGGTCGGCACGAAGTAGGGCGAGACGAGCAGCAGTTCCTTCTGCGGCGCACCGAGCACCTCGACCAGCCGCTGCGGCATCAGCGCGCGCTTCTTTGCCTTGCCGAGTGCCTTGGCCGGATCGTCGCTGACCAGTTTCACGTCGGTCCATTCGAGCGCCAGTTCAACGGCGGCGAGGCGCTTGATGTGATCGGATCGATCCAAGGCAGCGAGATACAGCGCTGCCGCCTGACTTGTGCGAATCCCGGCCTCGCTCTCGGCGATCCGCTCGAGCGCGTCCTGATCGGCCTTGGGCAGCAGTGAAGCGATCGGGTAGGCCGACGCGCTCGCCCAGTAGCGATCGAAATCGGCGGAAACGAGTGGCACCACGGCGCCTACTGCAAGCACATCGAGGTCGACGAAGGAGATCTCCTGGCCAGCATCGAAATACTCGTCGCCGATGTTGCGTCCGCCGACGATCGTGACCTGGTTGTCGGCGGTGAGTGACTTGTTGTGCATGCGGCGGTTGAGCCGGCCGAAATCATGCAGATATCCGAGCCAGCGCCAGTCGCGCTGCAGGAAGGGGTTGAAGAGCCGCACCTCGACGTTCGGATGACTGTCGAGCGCCGCCAGGTCTGCGTCCGTGCCGCGCGTGTTGTTGTCGTCGAGCAGCAGGCGGACGCGCACGCCGCGCTCGGCGGCCTGTCGCAGCGCGTGCATCAGGAGCGTTCCGGTGAGGTCAAGGTGCCAGATGTAGTACTGCACGTTCAGGCTCCGTTCCGCGGCCTCGGCGAGCAGCATGCGTGTGGCGAAGGCGTCCGAGCCCTCGGCGAGCGACAACACACCCGATTGCCCGGGATGCGAGCGCGCCAGCGGTGCCGTCGCGCGCCCAAGCTGCGTCTCGGCGGTGTCTTCGAAGGCGCGGGTTTCGCTGCGGCCTTCGAGCGACGGCAGGGTGGGCAAGCCGAACATTGCCGCGATTCGCGTTAGTACCTGCATGCTGCGTGGCCGGGGCAGTGTGAAGGAATGCGGTCGCGAACGCAGGTGGGTTCGGCGATCGATGGACCGGTCACCGTTGTGACAGCGGGCCTTAGACTGCCCACAAGATGGAGACGATCTCGATCGAACGCCTGTTGCCGGAACTGGTCACTCTGACAGTTGCGCTCGGCCTGCTGTGGCTGCTGTTCTGGCTCATCACGCGTGCCTTGCAGCGCTGGTTTGCGTCGCGAGCGGGAGACGGCAATCAGCCCGGCGCTGTCGAGGCCTGGGCCGCGCGGCTGACCTTGTTCCTGCGCCGCGTCACCGCGGGCGCGTCGCTGATCATCGCCGTGCTCATCATGGTCCACGGTCTGGGCGTGCGCGGCGTGCCCGAGCTGACCTGGGACCGGATTGCGCTTTGGGTGCGCGGCTCCGGGCTGCCGCTGCTGTTCATCGCCGGCAGTGCGCTGGTGCTGATCCGCGCGGCATCGATCTTCACCAAGGCGTTGCCCGATGCACTCGTGCCCGAGCGCCTGGCGTACGCCGAGCGCATGGACCGGCGCAAGCAGGTCGCGACGCGCGCGCGCCTCGGGCGCTGGCTGTTCTCGGCCGTGGTGCTGGGTACGGCTGCCATCATGGTCCTGCGTCAGCTCGGCGTCGATACGACGCCGTTGCTGGCCGGTGGCGCGATCGTCAGCGTGGCGCTCGGTTTCGGCGCGCAGAACCTGGTGCGCGACATCATCGGCGGTGTGTTCATGATCATCGAGAACCAGCTGCGTGTCGGCGATATCGCGAGCATCAACGGCAAGAGCGGCGTCGTCGAGGCGATCCGGCTGCGCACCACGACCTTGCGCAGTCTGGACGGCACGGTGCACGTGATCCAGAACGGGCTCGTCACGGATCTGTCGAACATGACGATGAACTTCTCGTTCGCCGTCATCGAGCTCGGCGTTGCATACAAGGAAGACGTCGACACCGTGATGGACTTGTTGCGAGTCATCGGCACCGAACTCCAGGCCGACCCAGTGATCGGCGCCAAGCTGCTCGCGCCGCTGGAGGTTCTGGGCGTCGAGGATTTCG
>JBDTSN010000242.1:0-4618 GCA_039931145.1 Burkholderiales bacterium
GCTGGCGGCGTTTCGCTGGTGTTCGCGATCGCGGACCATCCTTGGGTGGACAGCGCGGGTGACGCGGCGGTGCGGATCAGCATGACGGTCGGCGCAGCCGGTTCCGGCGCTGGCGAGTTGCTGACCGTGGTGCGTGAGACGCCGGCAGGCGATGGCAGCGCGCAGGTGAGCTTCAAGGTTGCGCGCGGTGTCGTGCATTCTGATCTGAGGATCGGCGCGAACACAGCCGCTGCGCGCCCGCTGCAAGCGAATGCGGACCTGAGCAATCGCGGCTTCTGCCTCTTCGGCGCGGGCTTCATAGTCACGTCCGAGAAAGCCGCAGCCCTCGGTCTCGGCAGCGTCCCAGGCCTGGACGAACACGTCCTCGACTATCGCAACGGCCGCGACCTGATGGACAAGCCGCGCCGGTCGAAAGTCATCGACTTGTATGGCCTGACGCCGGAGCAGGTGCGCCAGCGCTTCCCAGCCGTGTATCAGCACGTGGTCGAGCGCGTGAAGCCCGAACGCGACGCGAACAAGCGTAAGTCACGCCGCGACAACTGGTGGATATTCGGCGAACCGAACACGAAGTTGCGCTTGCAACTTGGCGGACTTCGCCGCTATGTCGCGACGGTCGAAACGTCCAAACACCGCGTGTTCCAGTTTCTCGACGCGGGCATCGCACCCGACAACAAGCTCATCGCGATCGCCGTGCCCGACGCTGCCATGCTCGGCGTGCTGTCGAGCCGGGTACATGTGCAATGGGCGCTCGCCAGCGGCAGCAAACTCGAAGATCGCCCGGTCTACGTGAAGACAAAGTGCTTCGAAGCCTTCCCCTTCCCCGACCTCGAATTCCAACCCGCGCTTGCCGCGCAGATCGCCGCGCTCGCCGAAGAACTCGACGCCCATCGCAAGCGCCAGCAGGCGGCGCACGACAAGACGCTGACGCTGACCGACATGTACAACGTGCTCGACGCGCTGCGCCTCGGCCGCACGCTGACGGCGAAGGAGCGTGTGACGCATGCCGATGGCCTCGTCAGCGTGCTCGCCGAACTGCACGACCGGCTCGATGCGCTCGTGCTGCAGGCCTACGGCTGGGCCGACCTCGTGCCTGCGCTCGTCGGCAAGCCGGGCGGCACGCTGCCCTGGCCCGAGAAGCCGGCCGCGCAGGCCGAGGCGGAGGAGGAACTGCTGACCCGCCTCGTCGCACTCAACGCCGAGCGCGCCGCCGAAGAGGCACGCGGCCTCGTGCGCTGGCTGCGCCCCGACTTTCAGGACCCGGCGCGGCGTGCCGCCGGCGCTGCGCCACTACCCACGCCGACGCAGGACGAGATCAAGATCGATGCAGGCTCGGTGCTCCCCGCGAAGCAGACACTCGCTGCCGTTGCGCCCGCGCGCCGCCCCTGGCCGGCGACGCTGCCCGAGCAGATGCGCGGCGTGGCCGACCTGCTGTCCGCAGCGGCGCGGCCGATCGATGCTGAAGCGATCACCGCCGCCTTCACCGGCCGCGGGCCGTGGAAGCGCCGCGTGCCGCAGATCCTCGATGCGCTCGCCGCACTCGGCCGCGCGCGGCAGGTGAACGGGCAGTGGGCGGCGGGATGAAAGGCACGCGCGGCCGAGGCCGGGCACTGAGCCCGTTGCGCGCGGCGCTCAGATACTGGGAATTTTTGACGCTTCTTCGGTGAAGCCGGCAATCGCGCTTAGTAAACGCCCTGCATCAGCATCGCGTCGGCGACCTTGACGAAGCCGGCGATGTTGGCGCCGGCGACGTAGTTGATCGAGCCGTCGTCGCGCTTGCCGTGACGCACGCAGTTCTCGTGGATGTCCATCATGATGGCGTGCAGGCGTTCGTCGACTTCGCCCGCCGACCACGACAGGCGCTGCGCGTTTTGCGACATCTCGAGCCCCGAGACGGCGACGCCGCCGGCGTTGCTCGCCTTGCCCGGCCCATACAGAGTGTGCGCGTTCTCGAAAACATCCATCGCCCCGGGCGTGCACGGCATGTTGGCGCCTTCGGCGACGCAGACGACGCCGTTCGCGACCAGGGTGGCGGCGTCGTGTTCGTCGAGCTCGTTTTCGGTGGCGCACGGCAGCGCGATGTCGGTCGGCACATGCCACGGCCGCTTGCCGGCTTCGAACGTCAAGCCGAACTGGGTGGCGAATTCGGACAGCCGGCCGCGCTTCACGTTCTTCAACTCGATCAGCGCCTGGAGTTTTTCGGTGTCGATGCCGTCGCGGTCGACGACGGTGCCGCCGGAATCCGAGAACGTGATCACGCGCGCGCCGAGATCGATCGCCTTTTCGGCGGCGTACTGGGCGACGTTGCCCGATCCCGAGATCGACACCCGGCGGCCGTCGAAAGTCTGCTCTTCGCGGTGCAGCATCTGCTCGGCGAAGTACACCGTGCCGTAGCCGGTGCCCTCGGGCCGGATCAGGCTGCCGCCATAGGCGATGTGCTTGCCGGTGAAGACGCAGCCGGTGTCGTTGGACAGCTTCTTCATGGTACCCGCCATGTAGCCGACCTCGCGCGCGCCGACGCCGATGTCACCCGCGGGCACGTCGGTGTGTGAGCCGAGGTGGCGGTACAACTCCAACATCAGTGCCTGACAAAAGCGCATCACCTCGCCGTCGCTCTTGCCCTTCGGGTCGAAGTCGGAGCCGCCCTTGCCGCCGCCCATTGGCAGGCCGGTCAACGAGTTCTTCAGCGTCTGCTCGAAGGCGAGAAATTTCAGGATCGACAGGTTGACCGATGGGTGAAAGCGCATGCCGCCCTTGAACGGCCCGATGGCCGAACTGTGCTGAACGCGAAATGCGCGATTCACCTGGGTCTGGCCCCGGTCATCGACCCAGGCGACGCGAAACTGGATCACGCGCTCGGGCTCGACGAGGCGCTCGATCAGCGCGTACTCGGCGTATTGCGGATTCGCCTGGATGAACGGCCACAGGCTGACCATCACTTCGCGCACGGCCTGCAGGAACTCGGGTTGGTGTGGGTCGCGGCGCGCCACGGCGGCGAGGAAGTCTTCCGGGCGATCGAAGGTCAAAGCTTTCTCCAGCAGGCGGGAGCCCGGTCGTCCAAGAGACCTGGGCGTGGTGCACCATGGCGGTGCGGACGGGCATTGTAGAGGCGCACCGTCGAGGCAAATTCGGGCTGCGCTGGGCACGGTGGCGACTGTGCTGGTCAATTCCAAACGCCAGCCGGTGGGCCGATGGGTTCTTGCGTGGCTCTCGCGTGCCGGGCATTGAGCCCGCCACACTCGCCGGCCGCTGCGCTGGTCGATCCCCCTGACGGGGTTGCGCCGTAATGTCCGCGTTGCGCAGACAGCAATGCAGGCGCAACATGATCGCGTACGCCTGCCACGTTGCACGAGGCGGCCGGCTCCCGCGATCCTCGCCCTTCGCTCCGCGGCCTCCTTCGCTCCGCGTCCTACATCCCCTTGAAAAGCCCGGCGTAGCTGCGGCTGACTTCGAGTTTCTGGGGGTGGCCCTTGACGGCGACGAGCTGGCGGCCGCGCAGGTCGCGGCTGACGCCGGCGATCGCTTTCGTGTTGACGAGGGTCGAGCGGTGGATCTGCCAGAAGAGATTCATGTCGAGCTCGTCGACAAGCTCCTTGATCGGCTTGCGGATCAGCGCTTCGACCTGCGCCGTCTGCACGCGGGTGTACTTCTCGTCGCTGATGAAGAACAGCACGTCTTCCACCGGGATCATCTGGATGCTCTGGCCGACAGTCGCCTGAATCCACTTCAGCCGGTTTGCCGCGGCGCCGGGGTCGAGCTTGGCGGCGAGCGTGCTCAAGAGTTGCTGCAAGGCGGCGGGCGAGGGCTCGCTCGGCGCTGCGCCAGTCGCGGCGCGCTGCGCAAGGCGCTTCTTGATGCGCTCGACAGTCAGCGTGAGGCGCTCGCGCTCGGCGGGCTTCAACACATAGTCAACGACGCCCTGCTCGAAGGCTTCGACCGCGTACTGGTCGTAGGCGGTGATGAAGACGATCTCGCAGCCCGGCCAATCTTCGTCGGCCGGCAGTTGAGCGATCTGGCGCGCCGCGTCCACCCCCGTCATGCCCGGCATGCGGATATCGAGGAAGACGAGGTCGGGGTGCAACTGCGCGGTCAACTCGACCGCCTCGACGCCGTTCTTCGCCTCGCCGACGAGTTCGAGCTCGGGCCAGACCTCGGCGAGGCGCGTGCGCAACTGCTCGCGCATCAGGCGTTCGTCGTCGGCGATCAGGGCGCGTGTCGTCACAGGTCGATTGTGTCCGACGCGTCGCTTCTGGAACGCTCGGTGCTGGCGGCCTGCGCTGCCTTTTGCGTTCGGGCTGCGCGGCGCTGTGCGCGCCGCCACAACCAGATCAACAGCAACAGTGGCACCAACAGCGGCGCCATGCTGATCATGCCGACGCCGAGCGCGAGGCCGACGACGAGCAGCAGTGCGCCAAGGACGAGCAGCAGCGGCAGCAGCACGCCGAGCAGCAGCACGATGGGCACCGCGATCACCGCCGCGGCAATGGCGAGCAACGTGCCCATTCCGGCGCCCATTGCCTGCCAGTGCGGCAGGTCCTGGAAGTCGAGTTCGCGGTCGTTGATGACGACGTGCACGCCGTCGGGCGCGAGGCCATGCAGCGCGAAGATCAGCAGCACCAGC
>JBDTSN010000243.1:0-4593 GCA_039931145.1 Burkholderiales bacterium
AGAAAGCCAAGGCCAAGCAGGAGCCGGTGATCAAGGGCATCCTGCCCGAGACGCCGGCGCCGGTTGCCGCGCCCAAGGCCGAACCCGCGCCCGCGCCGCAGGCGACTCACGTGCGCGCCACGCCGGCACCAGTCGTCACGTCCGCGGGCGGTGGCTTCTTTGGCTGGATCAAGAGCCTGTTCGGCGCGCCGGCCGAAGCCCGGCCCGCCACCGACAAACCAGCAGTTGTTGCCAAGCCGGCCCCGGCCGAAGCGCCTGGTGAGAAGCGCGAGTCAGGCGGAGGCCGCGGCGGTCGAGGCGGACGTAGCGGTGAGCGCGGCGGGCGCGGTGGACGCAACGGCGAGCAGCGCGCTGAGCGTGGTGAGCGCACCGAAGGCCGCAGTGAACGCGGTGGCCGCAACGGACGCCGAGGCGAGCGCGAGGAACATGCCGACGCGCCGGCTGTGGCGGCTGCAGTTACCGACGAAGGTCGCAGCGAGAACCGCCGATCAGCCCGCGGTGAGCGCGGTGAGCGAGGTGAGCGCGGGGGTCGAAGCGCGGGTGCCGAGCGTACCGAGCGCAGCACCCTGCCAGCAGACACAGCGGAGATCGCGAAGGTCAATCCTGCAGTTGAGAACGAGGCAAGCGCAACGGGCTTTGCCGACACCCAACCGGGCGCCGCCACCGAGGGCAGTGAGAACCGCGGTGAGCGCGGTCGCCGCCGTCGCCGCCGCGGTGGGCGTGACCGTGACGAGGCCGCCGTAGATGGCGCGGTTGCAATCGGCGCTGCCGATGTCGCCACAGACACCGCCACAGACGCCGCAGTACAGGTCACTGCCGAGCCCGTGCCGACGTCGGCCGACGCGCTGGCTGAGGAAGCAGTTGACCGCAGTGCACGCGAGGTCGAGGCCGAAACCGGAACCGTTTCAGTCGCAGCCCCGGAGACGGCGCAAGGCGAAGCTGTCCGCGAGCGTGAAGGCCGGCGCCGCGGTGGCCGCGGACGCTCGCGGCGCGAACCGCGCGATGCGGCCGAGACGACGAGTGAACTCGTGAGCGACGCTGACTTCTCGAGCCCGCAGGATGGGCCGAGTGAGGCAGCCGTCGACGTGCCCGCGGTACAACCGGATGGAGCACCACAGCCAGCCGCGGTGCAGACTAGCGTGGCGCCGCCAAGCGAGGCGCCGCAAGTGGCCGTCGCCGAAGCCGTTGCCGTCTCCGAAGCAACTGCCGAATCGGTCGCACCATCGGTCGCACCATCAGTCGCACCATCGGTCGCGCGTGATGTGGCGGCTGCCGCGCTCGATGCGCCGCCCCAGCCTCAGTCGGCCGAGTTCGCCTTGGACGCCGATCAGCTTCAAGCCATCGCTTCGGCGGCGGGCCTGCAATGGGTCGGCTCCGACGCGACGAAGATCGCCGCCGCACACGAAGCAATGGAGCAGGAACCCAAGCCGGTGCACGTGCCGCGCGAGCCCAAGCCGGTCGAGACCGCTGATGTTGGCCCGCTCGTGCTGGTCGAGACGCGCAAGGATCTGTCGCAAGTCCGCCTGCCG
This sequence comes from Burkholderiales bacterium, assembly GCA_039931145.1. Classification (GTDB taxonomy): domain Bacteria; phylum Pseudomonadota; class Gammaproteobacteria; order Burkholderiales; family Burkholderiaceae_C; genus CAIKUF01. Next base: position 1,530 of record JBDTSN010000243.1, read on the forward strand.
TTCGACACCGCGGCCGGCGGCGCGCAAAGCCACCCGCAGACCTGACCCTCTACCGGTGCGTGCCGCGCCTGCCTCAGGGCAGGCGTTCGAGCGCGTGCTGGTAGGCGGGGTGATGCATCAGATCGTCCCAGGCGAGCGGCGGCGTCTGCGGCAGTAGTGCGTGGCGGCGCGCTTCACTGTCGGGATCGGCACGCCACTGGCCGCTCGAGCGCAACTGCTCCAGTTCGTCGAGCCAATAGTCCAGCACCGCACTGCCGGCAGCCGACTGGTTGCACAACAGCACCAGATCGCAGCCCGCGTTGAGCGCGACGGCTGCAGCCTCCGCGAAGCTCACCTGCGCACCCGCAATATGGCGCGCGCCTTCCATGCTCAGGTCGTCGCTGAAGATCGCGCCGTTGAAGCCGAGTTGCAGGCGCAGGATGTCTTTCAGCCAGCGCGCCGAGAAGCCGGCCGGCAGCGCATCGACTTTCGGGTAGATGACGTGCGCCGGCATCACACTCGCGAGCACAGTGCCGAGCCATTCGTAGGGCCGCGCGTCGTCGGCGAGGATCGCTTTCAGGCTCCGGCGGTCACGCGGCACCTCGTGGTGAGAGTCGCCGCGCACGAAGCCGTGGCCCGGGAAGTGCTTGCCGCAGTTGGCCATGCCAGCAAGCGCGAGGCCGTGCATCAGGCTCTTGGCGAGCAATGCGGCAACACGCGGGTCGCGGTGGAAGGCACGGTCGCCGATCACGCCGCTTGGCCCATGGTCGAGGTCGAGCACCGGGGTGAACGACAGATCGACGCCACAGGCGCGTAACTCGGCGCCGAGCACGTAGCCGGTCGCAGTGGCAGCGTCGGTTGCGCTCATCGCGCCGCTGCCTGCGCCACGGTTGCTGTCGTGCATCCACATCTCACCGAGCGCGCGCATCGGCGGCAGGTGCGTAAAGCCGTCGGTGCGAAAGCGCTGCACTCGCCCGCCTTCGTGATCGACGCAGATCAGCAGGTCTGGCCGCAGCGACTTGACCTCGGCGCAGAGTTGCGTCAGCTGGCGGCGATCCTGCCAGTTGCGTGCAAAGAGGATCAGCCCGCCGACGAGCGGATGCGCGAGGCGGCGGCGATCGTCAGCACTGAGCGTGAGGCCGGCAACGTCGACGATCGCCGGCGCATGCTCGCTTGGAAGAGTGGACGACGCGGCAGCTTTGCGTTTCGATTTCATGCCGGGGATTGTGCCGCTTCGACGACGACGAAGGCGACGGCGTAGTCTGATTCGTCGCTTACCGAAACCGTCGCACGCAGCCCGCGTGCCTCGAACCACGCAGCGAGTTCGCCGCGCAATTCGATCACCGGCTTGCCACCCGCCGCATTCAGAATCTCGCACGCGCGCCACGTCATCGGCATGTGGATGCCCAGGCCGATGGCTTTCGCGAACGCTTCCTTCGCCGCGAAACGCGTTGCGAGATAGCGCACGCCGCGTACCGCGACACGCTCACGACGCGCGTAGAAGACGGGCAGTTCACGCGGGCCGAGCACCTTCTGCGCAAAGCGCTCGCCACGGCGCGCGAGTGCCGCTTCGATGCGGCGGATATCGCAGATGTCGGTGCCAATGCCGTGAATCATCGGCCTGAGGCGTAAGCGGGCGGCGCGGCGCGGCTCAACGCGGTTGCCCGGCGTGGATACAGCTCAGATAGGCGCGCACCGTCTCGGTGTAGCCGAGTTCGAGCGCGTCGGAGATGAACGCATGGCCGATCGAGACCTCGAGCACGCCCGGCACCGCCGAGAGGAAGTCGGCCAGGTTGGCGCGATTCAGATCGTGCCCTGCGTTCACGCCGAGCCCCGCCACCTGAGCGGCGCGCGCTGCGGCAGCGAACTGCGCGAGTTGCTGAGCCTGTTGCGGCTTGCCGTGCGCCGCGGCGTAGGGCTCGGTATAGAGTTCGACGCGATCCGCGCCGAGCGCGCGCGCCGCGGCCATTGCTTGCGGGTCGGGGTTCATGAAGAGGCTGACACGGACGCCAAGCGCGCGAGCTTCGTCGATGATCGGCGCAAGGCGCACGCCGTCGCGCGCCAGGTCCCAGCCGTGGTCGGAGGTGGACTGCCCCTCGGCATCCGGAACGAAGGTGCATTGCTGCGGGCGCTGCTCGCGCACGAAATCCATCAGGTTGTGAAACGGGTTGCCTTCGATATTGAACTCGGCCGCCGGCCAGTCCTTGAGCAGCGCAGACAGATCGCGCACGTCGCCGGCCCGAATGTGGCGCGCGTCGGGGCGTGGATGGACGGTAATGCCGGCGGCGCCGGCTTCGAGCACCCGCGTCGCCGCGAACGTGACGCTCGGAATGTCGAGATCGCGTCGGTTGCGCATCATCGCGACGAGGTTCAGGTTGACCGACAGCGCGGTGGCACCACCGTGGCTGCCGAGGCCGGTCGTGACGAGGGGATTCATAGGGATTGGAGATCCAGCATGACTTGCCGCGTGCGAAGCGTCGGCGTGCCCAGATGATAGTGAAGCAGTGTGCGCAGCGCAGTCTTCAAGGCGGGCAGCGCGCCGGCGCAGACCTGGCGCAATGCAGCCATGCTGCCGAGCTCGAGCGCAGCCTGCGCCGCGATCAGCACCGCACCGGGCAGGCCGGGCTCACCCACGCTCGCGTGCACGACACCGGCCTCGGGCCGGAGTGCGAACAGATCGCCATCGCGCACGGCGCGTTGCGTCGCGGTGACGAGGCTGAGATCGGGCAGCAGACCGATCTCGCGCAGCAGCACGAGCTCGAACGCGCGCAGTGCGGCCTGCGCCTTCGCATCGTCAGCGGCGGCCAGCTCGCAGACGGTCTGCGTGTAGGCGTCGAAGAGCAGCGGATGCGGGTCACCGCGGGCGAGCAGCTTCATCAGCAGTTCGTTGCAATGAAACCCTGCGAACAGCGCTGCACCAGTCAGCATTGCCGCACCGCCCGCCCACTCGGCACCGCGCAGAGTCTGCACTTCGGGCGGCGCCTCGTCCTCGGCGCCGCGTCGCGGGCGCGAGAGCACAACGTGCACCTGCTGGAACGGCAGCAGCACGGCGCGCAGTTGGGAGTGCGGCCGTTTCGCGCCCTTT
>JBDTSN010000244.1:0-4571 GCA_039931145.1 Burkholderiales bacterium
GCGCTGTCGGGGCCGGTCTTCACGCGCCGTCGACGCCCGATTCGTGAAGTCGTCGAACGGTCTGCACTGCCGGTTTGTTGCACACTGCGCGTTGCCGTCCAAATTCTGATCATCCATGCGCAAACCGACTCTCTGGGGGCTTCTCGCTGTGCTCGGCGCGGGCGTGGCGCTGGCCGTCTGGTGGACGCAGAGCGGCAAGTCCGCCACGCCGACCGGCAGCGGCGTCGCGCTGAGCGCGCATGGTGCGGGCGCCGGGGGTGGCGGCGGTGAGAGCCCGGTGAGCGTCTCGACGATCGTCGCCGAGCGCCGCGACTGGCCCGAGAAGCTCGCGACGAGCGGCACCGTGACGGCGCTCAACACGGTCGACATCCGCCCGCAGGTTGCAAGCGTCATCGCCAAGGTGCACATTGCCGAGGGCCAGTTCGTGAAGGCCGGCGAGCTGCTCTTCACGCTCGACGACCGAGCCGATGCGGCGAACCTCGCGAAGGCGCAGGCGCAGCTCGAGCGCGATCAGGCGGCGCTTGCCGACGCCGAGCGCCAGCTTGCGCGCAGCCGCGATCTGCTGAACCAGAAGTTCGTCTCGCAAAGCGCGGTCGATACCAACCTCACGCTCGTCGAAGGCCAGCAGGCGGCAGTGAACGCCGATCGCGCGGCCGTGACTGCAGCGCGCGTCGCGCTCTCCTACAGCCGCATCGTCGCGCCGTCGGCCGGGCGCGCCGGCGCGATCAACGTCTATGCCGGCAGCTACGTGCAGCCGAGCGGCGTACCGCTCGTGACGATCACGCAGCTCGATCCGATCGCGGTCAGCTTCACGCTGCCGCAGCGCAATCTGCCCGATGTGCTCGCCGGGCTGAAGGCGGGCAATGCGCCTGTCAGCGCCGAGCTCCCCGACGGCCGCACGTCGCTTACCGGGCGGCTGCAGTTCGTCGACAACGTGGTCGATGCGGCGTCCGGCACCGTCAGGGTGAAGGCGGTGTTCGACAACAAGCAGCAGATGCTCTGGCCGGGCGCCTACGTCAACGTGCAGCTCGTCGTCCGCACGCTCCCCGGCGTGATCGTGATTCCGCAAGCCGCGATCATTCAGGGGCTGGATGCGAAGACAGTCTTCGTCGTCGGCGCCGACGACAAGGCCGCGCAGCGCAAGCTCGAGCTGATCGCCTCCGAGGGCAATCGGGCGGCAGTCAGTGGCATCGAGGCCGGCACGCGCGTGGTGGTCGAGGGCAAACAGAACCTGCGCCCGGGCAGCGCGGTTCGCGTGCGCGCGGCGGACGCTGCGGCATCTGGCGTTGCAGGCGATGTAGCGAACGTTGCGCGCGCGGCATCCGCCGACGGCGCACGCGCGACGCGGGTCACCGCCCCGCAAGGCTCGGCGTCGCAGGCGCGCTTCTCGCCCTGACCTTTTCGTGACCGCACGATGAATCTTTCCGAGCTCTTCATCCGCCGCCCCGTGATGACGGTGCTGCTGAACGCCGCGATCGTGCTTGCCGGCGTGATCGCCTATGGGCGCATCCCGGTCGCCGCGTTGCCGAGCTACAACACGCCCGTCATCAATGTCTTCGCCGCGCTGCCGGGCGCGAGCCCGGAGACGATGGCGACCTCCGTCGCGCTGCAGCTTGAAAAGCAGTTCGCGACGATCCCTGGCCTGGCCGTCATCAGCTCGAGCAGCACGCTCGGCGCCACATCACTCACGCTCGAGTTCGACCAGGGGCGCGACATCGACGCCGCGTCAGTCGACGTGCAGGCCGCGCTGCTGCGTGCGCAGCGCTCACTGCCGCAGGACATGACGGTGCCGCCTTCCTACCGCAAGGTGAACCCGGCCGACGCGCCGGTGCTCTTCATCGCGCTGCAGTCGCCGTCGATGAACCTGTCGGATCTGAACGACTACGCCGAACACCTGATTGCGCCGACGCTCTCCACACTCGAAGGCGTCGCCCAGGTCAGCGTCTACGGGCAGAAGCGCTTCGCGGTGCGCGTGCGGGTTCAGCCTGACGCGCTTGCGGCGCGCAACATCAGCCTCGATGAGCTCACCAATGCGCTGCGCGCGGCGAACGCCAACACACCCGTTGGCACGCTCGACGGCAGCCGCCAGACACTCACGCTGCAGGCGAATCGCCAGTTGCGCAACGCGGCCGAGTTTGCCGACCTGATCATCGCCAGCCGCGGCGGCAGCATCGTGCGGCTGCGCGACGTCGCGACGGTGGAGGACAGCTTCGAGACCGTGAAGACGCGCGCCACGCTGAACGGCGAGACCTCGATCACGCTCGCCGTGCTGCGCCAGCCGGATGCGAACACGGTGAAGGTGGTCGACGAGGTTCGCGCCGCGGTACCCGAGTTCGTTTCGCAACTGCCGGCATCCGTGAAGCTCACCGTCATCAACGACCGTTCGACCTCGATCCGCAACGCCCTGCACGATGTGACGCTGACGCTCGCCGGAACAGTCGTGCTCGTCGTGCTCGTGATCTTCCTGTTCCTGCGCCGCGTCGTCGCAACGCTGATCCCGACGCTGTCGCTGCCGGTCTCGCTGATGGGGGCGATCGCGCTGCTCTGGGCCTTCGGCTACAGCCTGGACAACATTTCGCTGCTCGGCCTCACGCTCGCCGTCGGCCTCGTGGTCGACGATGCGATCGTGATGCTCGAGAACATCATGCGGCATGTCGAGGAGGGCATGGCGCCGTTCGAGGCAGCGCTCAAGGGCTCGCGCGAGGTCGGCTTCACGATCCTCTCGATCTCGAGCTCGCTCGTTGCCGTCTTCATCCCGATCTTCTTCATGCCGGGCGTGATCGGCCTGCTGTTCCACGAATTTGCGGTCGTCGTCTCGCTCGCGATCGCGGCTTCGGCGTTTGTCTCGCTCACGCTCGTGCCGATGCTCGCGAGCCGCTTCATCAAGGACACCGCGCACCAGGCACGGCCCGGCGCGCTCGTGCGCCTGTTCGAGCGCGGCTTCAATGCGATGCTCGCCGGCTACACGCGCACGCTGGACCTGGCCTTGCGGCACCGTTTCGCGGTGCTGCTGGTCGCGTTCGCGACCTTCGGCGCCACGGCGTGGCTGTTCGTGACGATCCCGAAAGGCTTCTTCCCGGAAGAGGACATCGGCCAGTTGCGCCTCAGCACCGAGGCCGCGGAGGACGTTTCGTTTCCGGCCATGGTCGCGCTGCAGGACCGCGCGGCGGCGATCGTGCGCGCTGACCCGAACGTGCTCACGGTGAGCTCCTTCACCGGCGGCTTTGGTTCGCAGAACACGGGCCGCATGTTCATCAACCTGAAGCCACGCGGCGAACGCCTGCCGATGAAGCAGGTCGTCGAAGGGTTGCGAAAGAAGCTGCGTGAGGTGCCGGGGCTCGCCGCCTATCCGCAGCCGGTGCAGAACCTGCAACTCGGCGGGCGCCCGAGCAAGAGCCAGTTCCAGTACATCCTGCAGAGTGTGAAGGCCGACGCGCTCAACGACTGGGCGGAGAAGCTGCAGGAGAAACTGCGCACCGACCCGCTGTTTCGCGACGTGACGAGCGACTCGCAGTTGAAGGGCTTGCAAGCCAGCCTGAAGATCGACCGCGATCGGGCCAACACGCTCGGCGTCGACATCGACGCGGTGCGCTCGAGCCTGTACTCCGCGTTCGGTGAGCGCCAGGTGTCGACCATCTACACGCCGGCCGACAGCTACCAGGTGATCATGGAAGTGGCGCCCGCGGCGAAGGCCGACGAGAGCGCGTTCAACGGCGTCTACGTGCGCAGCAACACTGGCGCACTGGTGCCGCTGTCGAGCTTCGCCACCGTCGAGCGCAGCATCGGGCCGACGGCGATCAACCATGTCGGCCAGTTGCAGGCGGTGACGGTGTCGTTCAATCTCGCGCCGGGCGTGCCGTTGGGGGATGCGACGGATCGCATCGAACGCTACCGCGAAGAGCTGCGCATGCCGGCGTCGATCATCACGACCTACGGTGGCGACGCGGCGGTGTTCAAGAGCTCGCAGGCGAGCCAGGCGATTCTCATCATCTCGGCGCTGCTCGTCATCTATGTGCTGCTCGGCGTACTCTACGAGAGCTACATCCACCCGCTGACGATCCTTGCCGGGCTGCCTTCGGCGGCGGTCGGCGCGCTTCTCACGCTGCAGTTCTTCGGCCAAGAGCTGACGCTGATCGCGACAATCGGCATCCTGCTGTTGATCGGCATCGTGAAGAAGAACGCGATCCTGATGATCGACTTCGCGCTCGACGCGCAGCGCAATCGCGGCCTGCCGCCCGAGCAGGCGATACGTGACGCCTGCACACTGCGATTCCGGCCGATCATGATGACGACGCTCGCCGCGATGTGCGGCGCGGTGCCGATCGCGCTCGGCCTCGGCGCGGGTGCGGAGCTGCGTCAGCCGCTCGGCCTCGCGGTCGTCGGGGGGCTCGTCTTCTCGCAGGCGATCACGCTCTACATCACGCCTGTCATCTACCTCTATCTGGATCGCTTCAGCGGCAAGGGGCCGGTGACGCGCCGGGAGCTCGCGGCGCCGGCCTGACAGCGCGTTGGCCGCGCCGGGCAACGTGAACATCGAGAGGCCGCCGCAGGGTTGATCGCGACGGGCGCTC
>JBDTSN010000245.1:0-4569 GCA_039931145.1 Burkholderiales bacterium
ACTGCGCCTCGTCGAGACCGCCGCCGCCGCGCCCGACGCCGACCCGCCGCCACCCGGCTGACGCGACGCTAGTGCAGCGTTGCACACTGTTCGGCATGGCGCTTGAGGCGCGATGCAACAATCGGCGGGCACCCGACGCCGATGAACCCGCACCATGCATGAGCCGATCCGCACGACCGCCAAAGAGTCGGCCAAAACGACGGCCGAAGCAACAGCCGGGGATGCAGAAGCGGCGGCGCGCTTTGTCGCGATGCTTGCCGAAAGTCTGGCCGCGCAGAGTTTCGTCAAGCTGCTGCTCGGCAGCTATCGCGGCGTGCAACCTGGCCTACGCGACCTGAAGAGCGTCGAGCTACGGCGCGTGCATCTGCGCGGCGACGACATGCTCTCCTTCGTCTATCACCACGCGACGCGCGACGTGACGCGCAATTTGCCGTTCGACGAGGGTGTGGCTGCGGTGCGCGACGCACTGCACAACGGCTTCGAGCATGCGCATCTGTTGACGCGCGAGCACGACATTCAGTGGTCGGTCAGCCGCAAGGGCCGGCAGACGCTGCGCCGCGGAAGGCTGGCGAAAGCGGCGCCGCAAGCGGACCCATCGCCGGTCACTTCCGATCCCGCGGATGACACGGCCGACGAGACGACCGACGACGCTGGCGACATAAATGCGGGCGAGGCGCGGCTCGTCGCCCACGACCGCGCCAAGCGCCGCTATATCGACCCCAGGCGCGCCTTCCTCGCCGAACTCGGCGTCACCGACGCGCAAGCCCGGATCATTCCGGCAATGGCGCGCAAGTGGAAGCAGATCAACAAGTTCGTCGAGATCTTCGATCACGCGCTCGGCTCGAGCCCGCTCGCGCAGCAGTCACGCCTGCGCGTGCTCGACTTCGGCTGCGGCAAGGGCTATCTGACGTTCGCGGTGCACGAGCATCTCTCACGCGCGCTGGCACGCGAGGCGCAAGTCGTCGGTGTCGAACTGCGTGACGATCTGGTGCGCCAGTGCAACGGCGTCGTGAAGCGCCTCGAACTCGTTGGTCTGTCGTTCGAGCAGGGCGACGTGCGCAATTACACGCCGGGCACGATCGACATCATGATCGCGCTGCACGCTTGCGACACCGCGACTGACCACGCGATCGCGCTCGGCATCCGCGCCGACGCGGCGATCATCATGTGCTCGCCGTGTTGCCACAAGGAGTTGCGACCACAAATGTACAGCCCGGCGCTGCTGCAGCCTCTGCTGCAACACGGCATCCACATGGCGCAGGAGGCTGAAATGGTGACTGACGGCCTGCGTGCGCTGCTGCTCGAAGCGGAGGGCTACGCGACGCGTGTGTTCGAGTTCGTCTCACTCGAACACACGAGCAAGAACAAGATGATCCTCGCGGTGAAGCGTGACCGCCCGATGCCTCGACAGGAACTGCTGCGTCAGATCACCGACATCAAATCGTTCTACGGCGTGCGCGAGCAGTGCCTCGAAACGCTGCTCGGCGCGAATCAGTGCGAAACGATGCAGGCCACAGGGTGACCGAACATTTCGGACGGCGCGGCCGAGAACGCCGTGCCGGCGAACCCGACGAGCGCAATGACCAAGGTTGCAAGCGTCAGGCCGCGGCTGCTCAACCGACAGGCCTTGCCCTCAACTCGTGACGCGTTGGCGGCGCTCCCGTGCGCCAATGGATGTGTAGTTTTTGTGTCCATGGCAGCTACTTTAGGCGTTCGCGCATGAACAATAAACACGGCCAATCACAATGCAGCGTTGCGATATCGCGAACACTGACGGGAGGCTTGTTTGCCGCGATCTACAAGATACGGTTGAACCACAGCACCGACAAGCCGGCCGCGAGCACCGCGAAGAGCGCCGCCGCCGCGGCGAACAGCGCGGTGATCTCGGTCTGCCGCTTCTCCAAGGTGAAGCGGGTGTTGAGCGACGCATAGACCTTCTTCAGGTCCATCGCGGTACCGGCGTAGAAGTATTCGCCACGCGTCAGGAAGGAGATCGTCTTCAACGATTCCTCGTCCAGCCGCACCCGCATCGACCAGCCCTCGGTGCGCAGGATCTCGCCTTCCTTCGTCCCGACGCCGACGGTGTAGATGCGCACGCCGCGGTCGGCCGCCATCTTGGCCGCCTCGATCGGGTCGACGCCGGTCGTGGTCTGGCCGTCGGTGAGCAGAATGATCACCGCCGACGAATAGGAGCCTGGTGGAACCGGCTTGAACGCCGGGCCATCGGGCATGGCGTCGGGCGGCAGCGGCACACCGCCGCCACGACGCGTGCTGTTGACGGCGTCGATGTCGATCTTGGCATCAGGAAAGATCGTCGCCAGCGAGACGACGATCGCGTTGCCGATCGCGGTTGCGCGCTGCAGCTGGAAGCGGTCGATCGCGGCGAGCAGATCGTCGCGGTTGTTGGTCGGCGCCTGCACGACCGATGCGCTGCCCGCAAAGGCAACGATCGCGATGCGGGTGCGCATCGGCTGCTCGGCGATGAACGCGCGCGCGGCGGCCTGCGCGGCGACCATCCGATTCGGTTGCACGTCCTCTGCGAGCATGCTGCGTGAGACGTCCATCGCGAGCACCACCAGGTCGTGCTGCGAAGGCAGCGTGAGCACCGTCGTCGGGCGCGCGATAGCGACGATCATCAGCGCGAGCGAGATCAGGAACAACGTCGGCGGTACATGGCGCCGGACGCGCTGGCCAGCGCCCATCGCGTCCTTCACCATCGCGAGATTCGCGAAGCGCAGCGCCGCCTTCTTGCGCCGCCCGAGCAGCCAAACATAAAGCCAGACGAGCAGCGGCAACGCGAGCAGCAGCCAGAGCATCTCGGGCCAGAGGAAGCTCATGACAGTACCGCCCGGCCGCCCGAAGGTACTGTCGCGCCCCTCGGGGGCAGCGAACGCAGTGAGCTTGGGGTCCGTTTCATGCCACGGGCCCCAGGTGCGCCGGAAAGCTCGCTCCGGCGGCAAGCCGGCTGCGTTGCTTGCGCAGGTCGGCAAAGCGCATCAGCGCGCTGACCAGATCGTCATCAGTCGACAGTTCGAGCGCATCGACGCCTGCTTGCGCGAATGCGCTGCGCAACTCGGTTTCACGTCGGTCAGCGGCGGCGGCAAAGCGGCGCCGGAACCCCATGTCGTGGGTGTCGACGTAAATCTGCTCGCCGCTTTCGGCGTCCTGCATTGTCAACAGGCCCATGTCAGGCAGTTCGGATTCGAGCGGGTCGTAGAGCCGCACGGCGAGCGTCTCATGGCGTCGTGCGAGTTGCGCGAGCGGGCGCGCCCAGCCGGGCGTACTGACGAAATCCGAGACGACGAAGACGAGCGAGCGGCGCGGCATCACCTGGTACGCCGCTTTCAGGAACGACCCGAGGTCGGTCGCCGGCGCGGCGGCAGGTGCCGTGCGCGACAACATGCGCTGCAACAGATGCAACAGGTGGCGCCGGCCGCTGCGCGCCGGGATCACAGTGTCCATCCGATCGCCGTAGAACAAGGCGCCGACACGATTACCGTGGCGGCTGAAGATGCGCGCGAGCACGGTGACGAAGTCGATCGCGACCTCGCGCTTGGCCTGCGCGCCGGAGCCGAAATCGAGCGACGGGCTCAAGTCGAGAACGAACCAGGCGCTCACTTCGCGATCTTCCTGGAACTGGCGCACGTAGGGCGTCTGCAGGCGCGCGGTGACGTTCCAGTCGATATGGCGCACGTCGTCGTGGTACTGGTATTCGCGCAGGTCAGCAAGATCCAGGCCGAAGCCGCGGATCAGCGTGCGGTAGTCGCCGTGCAGCAAGCCGTCGAGGCGGCGCAGCACGGTCCATTCGAGCCGACGCAGGACGGCCTCGGCCGAGTGTGACGCAGGGCGCGCATCCGCCACACGCGCGGACACGCGCGGCGCGCCACCCACGTCAGGCTTGGAGCGTTGCGCCGGCATGGGCATCGAGGCGGACATGGTTCTGCAAAGGCTTGGGCGGCGCCGGAAGATGCTGCATTACACGGCGCACGAGGTCGTCCGCCGACTTGCCTTCGGCGAGCGCCTCATACGACAGCACGAGCCGATGGCGCAGCACGTCGGGCGCGATGTCGACCACGTCTTCAGGCAGCACGTAAGCGCGTCCGCGCAGGAAGGCGAGCGCACGTGCACCTTCAATGAGGTTGATCGATGCCCGCGGGCTCGCACCGTAGGAGATGTACGGCGCGAGCTCGGCCAACCCGTGGCGCGCCGGCGCGCGCGTGATCGCGACGAGCTTGACGGCATATTGCACGAGCGACGGATCGACGTAGCTGCGGCGGCACTCGCGCTGCAGCGCAAGCAATTGATGCGTGCTCGCGACGGCAGAGACGGTCGCCGGGGCGCCGGTGACGCGCTGCACGATGACGAACTCTTCCTCCTCGCTCGGGTAGCCGACAAGGACTTTCATCATGAAGCGATCGACCTGCGCCTCGGGCAGCGGATATGTGCCCTCGGTCTCGATCGGGTTTTGCGTCGCCATCACGAGGAAGGGTTCGGGGACCGGGTGCGTCTCACCGGCGATCGTGACCTGGCGCTCCTGCATCACTTCGAGCAGCGCGCTTTGCACCTTGG
>JBDTSN010000246.1:0-4569 GCA_039931145.1 Burkholderiales bacterium
TTGGCGCGAATCGTCGCGACGCTGTTGTGCGCCATGTCACCCTCGACGCGGATCGCCCGGATCGCGAAGACCGGCAACCGCACCGCCCAGCTCAGCGCGAGCGCCACAACGCCGAGCAGCAGCAACGCGACGAGCAGCGTCGCCGTGCCCTGCATGAAGCGCACGTCCAGCGGCAGGGCTGGCGGTGGGTTCGATTGCAGCAGCGTCGCCATCACGGTCAGGTGTCGAGCGCCGCGTCTTGCAGCAGGCGCAGGCAAAGTAATTCGTAGCTGATGCCTGCGGCGCGCGCCGACATCGGCACCAGCGAGTGGCTCGTCATACCGGGCGAGGTGTTCATCTCGAGCAGGAAGGGTTTGCGATCGGACGCGCGCAACATCAGGTCGGCGCGACCCCAACCGCGACAACCGAGCGTGCGGTAGGCCTGCAAGACGATGCGCTGAATCTCGCGCTCCTCGGCCTCAGGAAGGCCGCTCGGCACGATGTAGTTGACGACGTCGGTGAAGTACTTGTTCTGGTAGTCGTAAGCGCCGTCGGGGGCGACGATGCGGATCACCGGCAGCGCAACCGCGCCTTCACCGGCACCCAGCACCGGGCAAGTCACTTCGTCGCCTTCGATGAACTCCTCGCACAGCACCTCGGTGTCGTAGCGCGCGGCGAGCGCGATGGCGTCCCGCATCTGTGAGTAGCCCATTACTTTCGTGACGCCGATCGACGAGCCTTCGTGCGGCGGCTTGACGATCAGCGGCAGGCCGAGATCGTCGGGCACGCTGCGCAGCCGCGCGCGATCGGTCTGCGCGTCGCGCGCGAGCGCGACGTAGCGCGGCGTCGGCAGCCCAACGGCTGCCCAGACGCGCTTCGTCATCACCTTGTCGATCGCGATCGCCGACGCCATCACGCCCGACCCCGTGTAGGGGATGTGCAGCAGTTCGAGCGCGCCCTGCACCGTACCGTCCTCGCCATGGCGGCCGTGCAGCGCGATGAAGCAGCGCGTGAAACCTTCGTGCCTGAGTTCGACCAGATCGCGTTCCGCGGGATCAAACGCCTGCGCGTCCACGCCCTGCGAGCGCAGCGCGGCGAGCACGCCGTTGCCCGACAGCAGCGAGATTTCGCGCTCGGCCGAGCTGCCGCCCATCAGCACGGCGACCTTGCCGAGGGCCTTGACGTCATCGGCTCGCGTCATTGCGTGGCCCCTTCTGTCGACTGCGCCACCTGCGCGGCGACCGCACCGATCGATCCGGCGCCCATCACGATGACGACGTCGCCGTCGCGCACCTGTTCGAGGATCGCCGCCGGCATCGTCTCGATCTCATCGACGAACAGCGGATCGATTCGCCCCGCAACGCGCAGCGCCCGCGCGAGCGCGCGGCCGTCGGCAGCAACGATCGGCGCCTCACCCGCGGCATAGACCTCCGACAGCAGTACCGCGTCGGCCGTACCGAGTACCTTGACGAAATCCTCGAAGCAGTCACGTGTCCGCGTGTAGCGGTGCGGCTGGAATGCGAGCACCAGGCGACGTCCGGCGAAGGCGCCGCGCGCGGCGGCGATCACGGCCGCCATTTCGGCCGGGTGATGGCCGTAGTCGTCGATCAGCGTGAAGTGGCCGCCGCCCGCTGCCGGATGATCTCCGTAGCGCTGGAAGCGCCGATCGACGCCGCTGAATTCGGCCAGCGCCTTGACGACCGGCGCGTCGGGCAACTCGAGTTCGGCCGCGACGGCTACCGCCGCAAGCGCATTCAAGACGTTGTGCTCACCTGGCAGGTTCAGCGTGATCGCGAGGTCGGGCATCGCGACGCCATTGCGCCGTTGCGCGACAAAGCGCATCTGCCCGCCGGGCAGCGCCTGTACGTCGACCGCACGCACCTGCGCGTCGGCGCCAAACCCGTAGTTCACGACCGGCCGCGAGATCATCGGCACGATGGAACGCACACCCGGATCGTCTCCGCACACGATCGCCGCGCCATAGAACGGCATGCGGTGCAGAAACTCGACGAACGCGGCCTTCAGCTTGGCGAAGTCGTGGCCGTAGGTGTCCATGTGATCGGCGTCGATGTTCGTCACGACCGACAGCACCGGCATCAGGTTCAGGAACGAGGCGTCGGATTCGTCGGCCTCGACGACGATGTAGTCGCCCGCGCCGAGGCGTGAGTTCGCGCCCGCACTCGCAAGCCGTCCTCCAATGACGAAGGTCGGGTCCACGCCCGCTTGCGCGAGCACGCTCGTGACGAGCGAGGTCGTCGTCGTCTTGCCGTGCGTACCGGCGATCGCGATGCCCTGCTTGAGGCGCATCAGCTCAGCCAGCATCAGCGCGCGCGGCACGACCGGCACGCGCCTGGCACGCGCTGCGATCACCTCCGGGTTGTCGCTCTTCACCGCAGTAGAAGTGACGACCGCCTGCGCGCCAACGATGTGCGCCGCGTCGTGACCGATCGAGACCCTGATGCCGAGCGACGCGAGCCGCTGCGATGTCGCGCTCGCCACCTGGTCCGACCCCGTCACCTTGTAGCCGAGGTTGTGCAGGATCTCGGCGATGCCGCTCATGCCCGCGCCGCCGACGCCGACGAAGTGGATGTGCTTGACGGCGTGTTTCATAGAGAGCCCCCCGCACGCGGCAGAACCGTCGTCGGCACCCGTGGGCCTTCGACGAAGTGAAGGTGCTTGACGGCGTGCTTCATGCGAACACCTCGACGCGCGACAGAACCTTCGCCGGCACCTGTAACTCTTCGACGAAGAGGATGAGCTTCGCAGCGTGCTTCATGCGATCGCTCCTTTGCCGCTCATCAACGCCTCGATCTCATCGGCAACGCGTTGTGCCGCGTGCGGGGCGGCGAGCGCGCGCGCCTTGTTCGCCATCGCGAGCAGCGCGTCGCGCGTCAGCCCGCGCAGCAGATCGGCGAGCCGCTGCGGCGCGAGGTCACCCTGCGGCAGGTGGATCGCCGCACCGCGCGCCGCCATGTACGCCGCGTTGTCGCGCTGATGACTCGTCGTGCTGACGACAAGCGGTACGAGAACGCTCGCAACGCCTGCGGCGCACAACTCGCTCACCGTCACCGCGCCGGCACGGCAGAGGATGACGTCGCAAGCGGCAAGGCGCTGCGCCATGTCGTCGATGAAAGGCAGCAGTTCGGCCTCGACGCCCGCGCTCGCGTAGCCGGACTGGACGCTCGCGAAGTTCGCCTCGCCCGTCTGGTGCATAACTTGCGGGCGTTCATCGATCGGGCACAAGGCGAGCGCCTGCGGCACGCATTCGTTCAACACCCGGGCGCCGAGGCTGCCGCCGACGACGAGCAGCCGCAGCGGGCCGCTGCGGTCGGTGAGGCGCTCTTGCGGGGCGGGCAGCGCTTCGATTTCCGCGCGCACCGGGTTGCCGGTGACAACCGCGTTCTTCGTTCGTTTCGCCGCATCGCCATCGAAGCCGAATGCAATGCGATCGGCGACCGGCAGCAGCGCGCGGTTGCTCATCAGGAGCGTCGCATCGGCGTTCACGAGCAGGAGCGGCTTGCCGAGCAACGCCGCCATCATGCCGCCCGGAAAGCACACATAGCCGCCCATGCCGAGCACCGCATCGGCCCGCCGCCGGCGCAGGATGCGCAGACACGACCAGAACGCGGCGAGCAGGCGCAAGCCGCCAGTCAACGTGTGCAAAAGCCCCTTGCCGCGCAGGCCGGTGAAGGCGATCGCGTCGAGCGCGATGCCGCTCGGCGGCACGAGGCGGTTCTCCATGCCCGTCGTCGTGCCGAGCCATGACACGCTCCAGCCGCGCGACTGCATTTCGCGCGCGACGGCAAGCCCCGGCATCACATGCCCGCCGGTGCCCGCGGCCATGACGACGAGATGGCTCACCGATCGCCCCCCGGCGCCGAACGACGCGGGTCCGGTTCCCTCTCCCTTTGGGAGAGGGTTAGGGTGAGGGCGCGGTCTTGGCGCGAGCAACAGCCCTCACTTGCAGTGCACGCTGCGGCTTGCAGGCCGCAGCCTGTCGGCGGGCTTGCCGAATGCAACTCGAAAGCCTCGCCCTCACCCCACCCCTCTCCCAGAGGGAGAGGGAGCAAAACACGATTCACTGCCAATAGGGTGCCGTGCGGCGCAAGCCAGCTCATGCGCGGCCTCCGCGCATGAGCTGTCTGTTCTCAATATCCACGCGCAGGACGATTGCGAGGGCGACGAGGTTGACGACGATCGCTGAGCCGCCGAAGCTCATCAGCGGCAACGTCAAGCCCTTGGTCGGCAGCACGCCGAGATTCACGCCCATGTTGATAAAGGCCTGGCCACCCATCCAGATGCCGACGCCTTGCGCGTAGAGGCCGGCGAACACACGGTCGAGTGCGATCGCCTGGCGGCCGATGTGAAAGATGCGCCGCGTGAGCCAGAAGAAGGCGAGGATGACGACGGCGACGCCGACGAATCCGAGCTCTTCGCCGATCACCGCGAGCAGGAAGTCCGTATGCGCCTCCGGCAGGTAGTGCAGCTTCTCGATGCTGCTGCCGAGCCCCTGACCGAAGATCTCGCCGCGGCCGAAGGCGATCAGCGAATGCGAAAGCTGGTACGCCTTGCCGAGCGTGTACTTCTCGT
>JBDTSN010000247.1:0-4556 GCA_039931145.1 Burkholderiales bacterium
CGCCGACGCGAGCGGCAAGGCGCTCGATCAAGCGCTGCGCGAGCACGGAGCGCCGGCGCGGCCGGTCGCCGAGCAGCCGATCCGCTGGGTCCGCAAACGCCCGGGAGCGAAGTCCGCAGGTATTACCTGAGGCGATCGATGCGCTGAGTCGCTGCGCCTCGCTCGCTTCGGTTTACGGAAGTACGCCTTGCGGGCCACGTGGCGCTGTGTGCTGCATCGGGGCAGATGAGCCTTCCGGATCGCGGCGGCTGCGCGAGCGGACGTGCTCGACAGTGCGTGCGATGATGAACGCAGCCATTCGCAATGCTGCGCCCTGAAATGAAACTGCTCCAAGGTCACTGCGTTCGCGCCCCCATGGACCCGAAGGAGCCCCTTCGTGGCCCCGGGGAGCGTCAGTACCTTCGGGCGGCCGGGTGCCACTGACATGCCGCCGATGATCGAGGTCGAGTTGAAGTTCCAGGTGCCCGCCGATGCGCGGCGCACCGTGGAAGCGGCCGTCGCGCGCGGTGCCTCGCAGCGCACGCGGTTGCAAGCAATCTACTTCGACACGCCTGATCGTCGCCTTGCCGCCGCCGGCATCGCACTTCGCTTGCGCAAGGAGGGTCGGCGCTGGGTGCAGACGGCGAAGGCGGTGGGAACGGATGCGATGCAGCGGCTGGAGCACAACGTGCCACTTGCGGGCACGCTTGCAATCCCGGCCGGCACACTGCCCGGTGCTGATTGGCAGCGTCACGCCGGCACGCCGGTCGGCGATCGGCTCGCCGAAGCGCTTGCACCGCGCAAGAGCGACCAGACCGCGCCGCTGCTGTTGGCGCACTACCGCACCGACATCTGGCGCCGCCATAGGCCGCTGCGAACGACGAGCGGCTGGGTCGAGCTTGCGTTCGACAGTGGCTACCTGATTGCCGGCGACTTGCGCCAGCCGGTCTGCGAGCTCGAGATCGAACTGCTGCGCGGCCAGCCTGGCGCCGTGATCGACGTTGCAAGGCGCTGGGTCGAGCGCTATGGCCTCTGGCTCGATGTACGCAGCAAGGCCCTGCGCGGCGACCGCCTGGCGCGCGGCGTTGCGCGCGGGCCCGTCGTCAAGGCGTCCCCTGTCACGCTTGATCGCGGCATGAGCGTCGACGCGGCGCGCCACGCGGTGATCGCGAATTGCCTGCAACAGATCCTGCCAAATGCGTCGGAGGTGGCGTCGGAGGTGGCGTCGGAGGTGGCGTCGGAGGTGGCGTCGGAGGTGGCGTCCGAGGTGGCGGCTGAGATGGCGGCCAAGATGGAGAGTGAAGCGGGGAGCGACGAGACCGGTGAACCGGCGGTCGGGGCGGCGACTGGCGATGGCGGCGAAAGTCACGTTCATCAGTTGCGCATTGGGCTGCGGCGACTGCGCACGGCGCTGCGCTTCTTCGACCGCTGGACGCCGCCGGTCGATCCAGCCTGGGCCGAATCGTTGACGCGATTGTTCCGTGAACTCGGCGTCGCGCGCGACCGCGACGCGCTTGCCGCTTCCCTGTTGCCGGCGCTGCGCAAGGCGGGCGCGCCTTTATTTGAGCTGCCGCCTGCACCACCCGGGCCGACGCCGGCCGAACTGCTGCGCGCGCCCGAGGCGACGCTCGCGCTGCTCACGTCGCTTGCGCTCCAGATCCAAGCGCTGGCCCCTCGAACCGCGATCGCCCGCGCTGAAGCCTCGCCGCAGACGATCGACAAGACGCCGCCGCTCGCACAGGCAACAGCCCGCCGGCTCGATCGCTGGTACCGGCGCATCGCGCGCGCAGCAAAGCGCTACGCAACACTCAGCGACGCCGAGCGCCACCACGTGCGCAAGCGCGTCAAGCGGCTGCGCTACGCGGCCGAATTCATCGCAACGCTATATGACGCGAAGGCCGTCGCGCGTTACCTCGCGCGTCTCGCGCCGCTGCAGGAAGGCCTCGGCCGCTACAACGACCTGTGCGTCGGCCTCGAGATGTATCGCGCGGCGGTGGGCGACGATCCGCGCGCCTGGTTTGCGATCGGTTGGCTCGTCGCGCGGCGCGACAAGCTGCTTGCCGAAAGCACGAAGGCGCTCGAACGCTTTGCTGGCGCGAAACCGTTCTGGAAAGTCGGTAAGGTCAAGCGGCGCATGAAGCGGCGCCGCGCCGGGAATCGACACGTCTGACAGCAGGCGCTGCGTCTTCGATCGAAGCCTGCTGTGAGGCCTTTGCCGCGGCACTAACCCCGCGTGTCGGGCGCTGTGCTGCGATGGCGCGCGATGAAATCGGCGCTCGCCATGATCAACTTTTCGGGCTGATCGCGCTGTGGCGAATGGCCGCAGTCGGGGAGTTCGATCAACTCCGTCTGCAGCACGCGCCGCGCGAGGCCTCGGATCTGCTCGAGCGTGCCGTATTCGTCGTCCAGCCCCTGAACTGCGAGCAGCGGGCAGGCGATCGTCGCGATCTCGTGCTCGATGTTCCAGTCGCGAAACTGCGGGTACAGCCAGATACGGTTCCAGCCCCAGAACGCTGAATCCGGGTCGTTGTGATAGCGAGCGAGGCGTTCGCGCAGATCGGTTTCAAGATACGCCAGGCGCGCCTTCTCGATGCTCGCGACCGACAAGTCCTCCAGCAGGATGTGCGGCGCGAGCACGATCGCGCCGGCGACTCGCTTAGGGAAATGTGCCGCGTAAAGCAGTGTGATCGAAGCGCCGTCGCTATGACCATAGAGCCAGGGAGGATGCGCCGCCGTGTCCACGCCGAGCGCTTCGAGCAGAGCCGGCAGCACTTCTTGCGCCTGGCGATGCATGAAGTCGAGCCCCCAGGCCACCTCGGCCGGGCGCGGCGTCGAGCGCCCGTAACCGGGCCGCGAATACACAAGCCCGCGGCATTGCGCGGCGTCGCACAAGCGCTGTGGGAAGTCCTTCCACATTGCGAGCGACCCGAGACCTTCGTGCAGGAAGACGACTAGCGGCGCGCCGCTGCGTTGCGGCGCGATCCACTGATGTTCGATTCGGACGCGTCGATCGCGCCAGCTGATCTCGACGAACTCGGTGGGTGTTTGCGCGGCCTCGGCCATTGCTGTGGTTTCAGCGACGCGACTCGAGATCGCGCAGCTTGAAGCGCTGAATCTTGCCGGTCGCCGTCTTCGGCAACTCGGTGATGAACTCGATCGTTCGCGGGTACTTGTAGGGCGCGAGCCGCTCCTTGACGAAGGCCTTGAGCTCGGCATCACTCGCCTTGGCGCCGGGCTTGAGAACGACGAAGGCCTTGGTCTTCGTCAGCCCCTCGTCGTCCGGCACGCCAATCACTGCCGCTTCGAGCACCGCCGCGTGCTGAACCAATGTCGACTCGACTTCAAACGGCGAGACATAGATGCCACTCACCTTGAGCATGTCGTCGCTGCGCCCGCTGTAGGTGTAGCTGCCGTCGTCATTGCGGACGTACTTGTCGCCGCTCTTGGTCCACGCGCCCTGGAATGTCTCGCGCGTCTTCTCTCGATTGCCCCAGTACAGCAGCGCCGCGCTCGGGCCGTTGATGTAGAGGTCGCCCGTCTCACCGTCGGCGACGCTGCGGCCATCGTCGCCGCGCAGTTCGATTTCGTAGCCCGGAACCGGCCAGCCGGTCGTTCCGTAGCGCACACGGTCGGGCAGGTTCGACAGATAAACGTGAAGCATCTCGGTCGAGCCGATGCCGTCGATGATGTCGCAGCCGAAGTGGTCGCGGAAACGCTCGCCGATTTCGGCCGGCAGCGCCTCGCCGGCCGATGAGCACATGCGTAGCGCGACGTCCGATTGGGCCGGCAATTGTGGCGATGCGAGCATGCCGGCAAAGCCGGTCGGTGCGCCGAAGAAAACGGTCGGCTTGACGCCACCGATTTCGCCCCGCCAGCGCTTGAAGGTCGCCTCCGGTGTCGGCCGCTCGGCCATCAGCAACACTGTCGCGCCGGCGCTCATCGGGAAGGAGAGCGCGTTGCCGAGACCGTAGGCGAAGAAAAGCTTGGCAGCGGAAAAGCAGATGTCGGATTCCCTGAGTTCCAGAATGCGCGTGCCGTAGAGCTCGGCCGTCCAGTAGGGGTTGCCGTGGGTGTGCACCGCGCCCTTCGGCTTGCCGGTCGAGCCCGACGAATAAAGCCAGAAGCCAATGTCGTCAGGGCCGGTTGGCGCTGGCTCCGGCAGCGGCTTGGCGCTGGCGATAAACGTAGCGAGCGACTGCGCGCCGTCGGTCAACGCCGCTGCCGGGTGCGAGACGACGATGCTCTTGATCTCATGCGGCGCCTGCGCCATCGCCATGTGCAGCAGCGGCAGCAATGCATCCGAGACGAGCGCCGCCTGCGCGCGGCTGTGCTGCAGCGTGTAGGCGATGTCGTCGGCGGTGAGCAGCGTGTTCACCGCCACCGGCACGACGCCGGCGTACATGGCGCCGAGGAAGCACACCGGCCAGTCGCAACTGTCGTGCATCAACACCAGCACGCGTTCTTCGCGCCGGACGCCCGCGGCAAGCAGCGCGGCGGCGACGCGGCGCGCGCGATCGGCGAGCTCGCCGTAGCTCAGGCTGCCGCGATCGTCGATGAATGCCGCCTTCTTCGCGCGC
>JBDTSN010000248.1:0-4528 GCA_039931145.1 Burkholderiales bacterium
GACCGTCGACGAGTACTTCGGTCGCCAGACCTCGATCATGATCGTCAAGCAGCCGCTGATGTTGACCAACAACGGCGAGGCCTTCGACATCAAGGTCAACGTGCATGGCGGCGGCGAGTCGGGCCAGGCTGGCGCCGTGCGCCATGGCGTGACGCGAGCCTTGATCGACTACGACGAAACGCTGAAGCCCGAACTCAGCCGTGCCGGCTTCGTGACGCGTGACGCGCGCGAGGTCGAGCGCAAGAAGGTCGGCCTGCACGGCGCGCGTCGCCGCAAGCAATTCAGCAAGCGTTGATTTGAATTGTCCGTTGCGAGCCGCCTGCGCTCGCAACGCACAAGACCGGGCCGCCACTGGGCGGCCTTCGTCATTTGCGCGCCGGCTCGTCGCAATCGCAAGCCGGCGGTGGGCACTACGCGTGCAAAGGCCGGACGATGTTCAAGGTCATCGCGGCCAACGACGAGCGGCGGATAATGCGAACCAAGCTCTGTAGAAGGAATCGCAATGAATGCTGTCACCGAAAGTGCACTTGATATCGCCGATCTCCCGCCGATGCCGCTGATCTTCACCGAAAGCGCTTCGTTGAAAGTCAAGGAACTCGTCGACGAAGAGGGCAACCCAGACTTGAAACTGCGTGTCTTCGTCCAGGGTGGCGGTTGCTCTGGATTCCAGTACGGCTTCACGTTCGACGAAGTCGTCAACGAGGACGACACGCAGATGGCGAAGAACGGCGTCACCCTGCTGATCGACGCGATGAGTCTGCAGTATTTGGCCGGCGCCGAGATCGACTACAAGGATGATCTCGAGGGCGCGCAGTTCGTGATTCGCAATCCGAACGCCTCGACCACCTGCGGCTGCGGCTCGAGCTTCTCGGCCTGATCGTTTCCAAGTCGGGTTCGCCGCACCGCGCACGCCCCAGGGTGCTCAAGCTCCGCTCACAGGCGGTTTTCGGCGAGTGCCTCGCCGCTATGCGGGATACAGCGCACCCAAAACGCGTGGGCCCGCAGCACCGGTGACGGCGGGGATGTTTGCGGTGCGCCGGTCGCAGTGTGCGCACGCTAGCCAGGCAAAGGCCGCAGCTTCCACCTGCGTCGTCGGCAGACCACGCGTGTCGGTGCGAAGCACCGCCAGGTGTGGCAAGAGCGCCGACAAGCGGCGCATCAGGTGCTCGTTCAAGGCGCCGCCGCCGCAGACGAGGAGTTCGCTTGCGTCGGATGCATGGTGCAGCATGTCGGCGACACAGACGCGCGCCGTCAGCTCGGCGAGCGTGGCCTGAACGTCTCGCGCTTCGGAATGCGGTGCAAGCGACAGCGCTCGATCCAACCATAGCGGATTGAACCGGTCGCGCCCGGTGCTCTTCGGGGGTTCGAGTGCGAAGTACGGATCGCCTAGCATCGCTTCGAGCAGCGCTGCGTCGGTCGTTCCGGTCGCCGCCCAGTTGCCTGCGGCGTCGAAGGGGCGGCCAAGGTGACGCTCGCACCAGAGGTCCATCAGCGCATTGGCAGGGCCGGAGTCGAATCCGGTCGTCGTGCCATCGGCCTTCAGGACGGTAAGGTTGGCGATGCCGCCGAGGTTGAGCACGGCGACTGTCGTGCCCGGTCGGGCGAACATCGAGCGGTGAAACGCTGGCACCAACGGTGCGCCTTGGCCACCGGCCGCGACATCGCGGCTGCGCAGGTCGGCGACGACATCGATCCCGCTCAGTTCAGCGAGCAGCGCAGCGTTGAGCAACTGCAGCGTGTAGCCGGTGGCGTCGAACTCGCGCGGGCGATGGCGTACCGTCTGGCCGTGCGCTCCGATCGCGCGCACCTCACCGGGGTTGACCTTGGCTTGCATGAGCACGTGGGCAACAGCATCGGCATAGCTGCGGGCAAGCGTGTTCGATGCCAGCGCGGCGCGATGCAGCTCGTTCTCGCCGGCGGTGTTGAGCGCGAGCAGTTCGCTTCGCAAGCTCGCGTCCAGCGCTGCATGCGTGTGCGCCAGAATTTCGATTCCGCCTTCGGCTGGAAAGCGTGCCAGCACAGCGTCCACACCGTCGAGCGAGGTGCCCGACATCAGGCCGATGTGCATTTCGCGTTGCATGCGTCGATTGTGCCGTCGCCGCGCGACGAAGCGTGCGGCCGGCAAACAAACAAGACTTGCGTGGGCGCGGGCCGGCGAATGAACATTGCCCGCGTGGGCAGGCTGGCGAATGAACGAGGCCCGCTAGAGCGGGACTGCGGGAGACGGTGTCGCGTCCGCGCGCTATTCGCTAAAGTCGTTGCGGCCAATCATCGACAGAGCGACCTGCAACTCGCTTTTGACCTGTGTGGCGAGACGGCTGAATTGCTCTTTGCCAGCAGGTGAAATCGTCAGCGCTTCAGACGCCTTGGCCATCGCGAGCGGGTTTTGCTGCTCGCCCTTGACCTTGAACTCGAAGTGTAGATGCGGGCCGGTCGCCCAGCCGGTGGCGCCAACTGCGCCGAGCACGGCGCCCTGCTCGATGCGCTGGCCTTTGCGAACATCAATGCGGCTCAGATGTGCGTAGGTCGTTGAGCGATCGTTGCTGTGCTTGATCTCCACCACGTTGCCGTAGCCGTTTTGCCAGCCGGCGAACTCGATGACGCCATCGCCGACGCTGCGCACCGGTGTGCCAATCGGTGCACCGTAGTCGACGCCGCGATGCGCGCGCCAGGTGTGCAGGATCGGGTGCATGCGCATCGCGAATCCGGATGTGATGCGCGAGAAAGCGAGCGGGCTGCCGAGAAACATGTGGCGCTTGCTCTGCCCGTCGAGGCCGAAATACGCGCCCTTGCCGCCAGCGGCGGGGTCTGCGAACCACATCGACGAATGGCTTTGGCCGCGATTGACGAACTCGGAAGCAAGTACGCGCCCGGTCATTTCGTCGCCGCTGGCCCAGGTGATCGGCTCGCCGTCCGCGGTGAGCGCTTCATAGATCACTGTGAAGCTATCGCCCTTGCGAAGTTCGCGATGGAAATCGATTTCGGTCGAGAACATCTCGACCATCTGCGTCGCGATCGCGTCGGGAATGCGCGCGTCGTCAGTTGCCGCGAAGAGCGAGGAGTTGATCGTGCCGCTGCCCAGGCGCACCTGAGATTCGAGTAGAACGGTTTCGGCGCTCGCCTGCAGGCCATCGGCCAGGCGCTCGATGCGCAGGCGCGTGAAATGGGTGTTGAACTGCTTCGGGTTGTCGGCCGGATAGCGGGCGATGAGTTCACTCACCTGCCCTTGCGCGTCAGTGCGAACCTGCACCATCTTGCCCGGCCGACCGTCGAGCAGCTTGCGCGCTGTCGCGTCAGTGCGCAGGAACTGTGCCATTTCCGTGTCGTCGGCGTTGAGGCGGCGCAGCAGGCTGTCGGCCGTATCGCTGCGGCGTGTCAGATCGCCACGGTAGAGCGTCAGGTCGAGCTCTGCAAGTTGATCGAGCTGCGCGGCGATGCCATCGAGGGGCACGCTTTCGCTGACGACGGTGCGCGTCAACTTGGCCGCGTCGGGCGCGATCGGCGCGATGCCGAATGCAGTCGCCCCGAATCCGGTGAGAGAGATCACGACCGCGGCCGCCAAGCCGCGTGGATGGCGGGCGACGAACCGGCGTACGGATGACGCTGCCGCAGCGGCGGCATCGTCGAGCATCTGGAGGGGTTTGAGTTCTTGGCTTGGGGGCATCGATGCGGATTCAGCCACTGCGACCCCATCGAGCGCCGCCGTCTCGCGATCGAGCGAGCGGGCGTTCAATGTGTCTGAAGAATCAATGGGTCGCGGGCTGTCCACTAGAATTCCGGCCTCCGGGGAAAGAAGGCTGCTGGTGGGGCGCATGGCGCCACGCCCGCGACGAGAAGGCCGAAGTATACCCGCCGCTGGCAACCCCCCATCTGAGGGAATGCCCGTGACAAGGGTCTCTTTGTCCCGATTCAACAACGCGAGGCCCGCCGTCATCGTTGCCATGTCACAACCCTCAGCAAAGTCCATTCATCCCGTCACCGATCGCGTTCGCGAAGCGCTGGCGATCACGTTGCGCGGCTGTGACGAACTGCTGCCGCAGGCCGACTGGGTCGCGAAACTGGCGCGCTCCGAGGCGACAGGTGTCCCGCTGCGCATCAAGCTGGGCCTGGACCCGACCGCTCCGGACATTCACATCGGGCATACGGTGGTCCTCAACAAGATGCGGCAATTGCAGGATATCGGCCACACCGTCATCTTCTTGATCGGAGATTTCACGTCGATGATCGGCGACCCTTCCGGGCGCAACACCACGCGCCCTCCGCTGACGCGCGAGCAGATCGAGGCCAACGCCCAGACCTACTATCGGCAGGCGAGCCTGGTGCTCGACCCGGCGAAGACCGAGATTCGCTACAACTCCGAGTGGAGCGACCCGCTCGGCGCGCGCGGCATGATCGAGCTCGCGTCGCGCTACACCGTCGCGCGCATGATGGAGCGCAACGACTTCAGTGAGCGCTTCAAGGCCGGCACGCCGATTTCGGTGCATGAGTTCCTCTACCCGTTGATGCAGGGCTACGACTCGGTCGCGCT
>JBDTSN010000249.1:0-4518 GCA_039931145.1 Burkholderiales bacterium
GTAGGTCGCCCTGGCGCTCCTTGTCGACAAGCGCGATCAGGCGGTAGCCGACCTCGAGGCCGAGCGTGTCGACCGGGCGCAGGTCTTCCCAGCTCGCCTCGGCATTCGCATCCACAGGCGCCTCGATGGGCAACGGCGCATTCTTCGCGCGCTGGTTGCGCCGGTGCATCCATTGCGCCAGCGCGGCCAGCGCTCCTGCGATCAACAGGAAGACGACATGCGGCATCCCGGGGATAACGCCGAGCAGGCCGATCACGCCGGCGGTGACGGCGAACGCACGCGGTGAATCGAACAACTGGCGTGCGACCTGGCCGCCGATGTCGTGGTCCTTGCCGACGCGCGAGACGACCATCGCCGCAGCAACCGAAATCAACAGCGCCGGAATCTGCGCGACGAGCGCATCGCCGACCGCGAGCAGCACATAGCTGTTCGCTGCTTGAGATGCCGACAGATCGTGCTGCGCAACGCCGATGACGAAGCCACCGACGATGTTGATGACGAGGATCAACAGCCCCGCCATCGCGTCGCCGCGCACGTACTTGCTCGCACCGTCCATCGAACCGAAGAACTCCGCCTCTTCGCCGACCTCGGCGCGCCGGCGCTTGGCCTCCTTCTCGTCGATCAGGCCGGCGTTCATATCGGCGTCGATCGCCATCTGCTTGCCGGGCATCGCATCCAGCGTGAAGCGCGCGCCGACCTCGGCGATGCGCTCGGCGCCCTTCGTGACGACGATGAAGTTGATGACGACCAGGATCGCGAAGACGATCAGGCCGACCGCGAAGTTGCCGCCGATCAGGAAGTGGCCGAAGGACTCGATCACCTTGCCCGCCGCCGCCGTGCCGGTATGGCCTTCAAGTAGCACGACGCGCGTCGAGGCGACGTTGAGCGACAGGCGCAACAGCGTCGTCAACAAGATCACGGCCGGGAAGGCCGAGAAATCGAGCGGCTTGACCATGTAGGCCGCCATCAACATCACCATCAACGCCATCGCGATGTTGAAGGTGAACAGCATGTCAAGCGCGAACGGCGGCAGCGGCAGCACCATCATCGACAGCACGAGGATGATGAAGACCGGCGCCATCAGCGCCTTGATCGCGCTCGCGTTTGGGCCAAGCCAGGCCTGCAGGCGTTGCATCAGGAGATTCATGCGGGAGCCGGTCCAGCCGGCATGTCATGGTGGGGATCGAGCTCAGCCGGCACGTCAAGCGGCGGCAGGTCACCCGGCATTGGCGCCTGGCCTTGCATCGCGGCGCGTAGCTGATAGACGTAGGCGAGCACCTGGGCGACGGCGGCAAACAGCGCGGCCGGAATCTCGCGGTCGATCTCGGTGTGGGCGTACAGCGCACGCGCGAGAACCGGCGCCTGCAAGACCGGCACCTGCGCGCCCTTGGCGACATCGCGGATGCGCATCGCGAGGATGTCTGCCCCCTTGGCGACGACGCGCGGCGCGCCCATGCTCGCCTCGTCGTACTTGAGCGCGACCGCGTAGTGGGTCGGGTTCATGACGACGAGGTCCGCCTTCGGGACGGCGGCGATCATGCGGCGGTTCGCCATCTCGCGCATCCGCGCCTTGACCTTGCTCTTGACCTCGACGTTGCCCTCGAGCTCCTTGTGCTCCTGCTTCTGCTCCTGGCGGCTCATCTTCAGCCGCGACTTGTGCCGGTAGCGTTGCCACGGCACGTCGAAGAGCGCGAACGCGCCGAGCAACAGCACGAGCAGCATCAATCCGGTCGTGAGCGTGGTGCCGATGTGCGACAACGCCGCAGGCAGCGGCAGGCCAAGGGCGCCGCTGAACTCGTCAAGATGCGCGCGCAGATAGAAAGCACCAATGCCGACGAGCAACAGCGCGAGCGCACTGGCCTTCGCGGTATCGACGAGCTGCTGCTTCGACGCCATGCGCTTCAAGCCGGCCAGCGGGTTGAGCTTGTCGAACTTGAGCTTGAGCGGCTTCAGGCTCCAGACCCAGCCGCCGGAGATCGCGCTGCCCGCCGCGGCGACGAGCGCAAGCAGCACACCGAGCGGGATGGCGACGATCAGCAGTGTCGGCGCGAGCTCGGCGAGCCGCTCGGCCATGAAGCCGGGCTCGGCAACCGTTTGGACGTCGAAGCGAAACGCACGGCGCACCATGTGCGAGAGCAGATCGGCGAGCGTCGGCGCCATGACGATGAGCGCGGCGCCGCCCGCCGCGATCGCGGCAAAGTGGCCCAGGTCGCGTGAGCGTGCGACCTGGCCATCCTCGCGTGCCTTGTCCAGCTTGCGCTGGGAGGCTGGCAGGTTGCGGTCTTGTGCGTCTTGGTCGGCCATGGGAGAGGTTTGCCGCCCGGTAAGTGGGCGACGTCATTGTTCCCGGCGGCAGCGAAAACCTGAGCCCGAAAAGAAGGGCCTTGTCGGCCCTGTTCCACGCAGTAGAAGTCGGCTTGTTTCCGGCCGCGCATGCCGTCGCGTTTCCCGCCCCCTCCCCCGCTGGGGGAGGGTTGGAGTGGGGGCTGGCGCTACCGCACTCCTCGCCACTGCTCGGCCCCCATCCCGGCCTTCCCCCAGTGCGTGAAGGAGTGAAGAGGCCCGCTGCGGTACGTCCCTAGTCAGGCGCGGCGATGACTCGTCTCAAAAGCCGAGGCTCGCGAGCAGATCGTCGACCTCGCCCTGGCAGCTGACGACGTCGCTGCGCCCAGCCGCGTCGACCACCGGGCCGTGCAGCGCGCCCAGTTCGGCAGCGCGCGGCGCATCAACCGGTGCCGCCTGCAGCAACAACTTGACGAGGTTGTCTTCCAGGTCCGCCGCGAGCGTCACAACCTTGGCGACGACCTGGCCGGTGAGGTCGTGAAAATCCTGCGCGAGCATGATGTCCGTCAGATGGCGGTCGATGCGCGCTGTGGCGGCCTCGATCTCGCTCGCGAAATCCATCACCGCTGCGGCGCTCAGCGCACGCGTCGGGTCGGCGACGATCGCCCCGCCGATGCGGCGTGCCTGACCGGCGATGCGGCTTTGCTCGAGCTTGGCCGCGTCGACCGAATTGAGCACCTTCTCAGCCGCCTCGCCGGTCTTGCGCGCAACGTAGTTCAAGCGGCTGCGCGCATCGGACAGGCCGTCCGCCGCGATCTGCAACTGCGGCATCACGCCGAGCTGCTCGAGCGCGTCGTGCAGCAGGCGCGTCAACTGACCGAGTTGGCGATAGACCTCAGCCGATGCGCCAGGCGCACGCTGCGGCACGAGCAGACCCGGGTCTTCCATCTTCATCGTTGCTCTCCAGCTCGCTCAAACGGTCGCCGCGAGCTTGTGCACGATCTTGGCCACCTTCTCCTCGAGCGTGGCCTTGGTGAAGGGCTTGACGATGTAGCCGGCCGCGCCCTCCTGCGCGGCGCGCACGATGTCTTCCTTGCGCGCCTCGGCGGTCACCATCAGCACCGGCAGGTGCTTGAGCGTCTCGTCCTTCTTGATCTCGGCGAGCAGCTCGAAGCCGTTCATGTTGGGCATGTTGATGTCGCTGATGACGAAGTCGAACGCGGCGTTGCGCAACGTGTCAAGCGCGTGCACGCCATCCTCGGCTTCGTCGGCGTTCTCGTAACCGCTCTCCTTCAACAGGCTGCGGATGATGCGGCGCATGGTCGAGAAATCGTCGACGATCAGGAATCGCATGTCGGTCAGCGTCTTCATGGGGCGGCAGTTCGCTCGGAATAGCGGGTTATCGGGTGACAGCGGTTGAAGTTGAGCCTGCGTCTGGGGCGGGGCCGGGAAGCTGCGCACCGGCGGCGAGCAGCCGGTCCTCGGCCTCGCGGTTCATGACGATGATGCTGATGCGCCGGTTCACCGGGCTCAGCGGCGCCTCACGGTCGTAGAGCGAGCTCGACGCGAGGCCCTGCACGCGCAGCACGCGCGACTCGGGCAGACCGCCTGCAAGCAACTCGCGGCGCGACGCGTTCGCACGGTCGCTCGAGAGCTCCCAGTTACTGTAGCCGCGCTCACCGGCGCTGAAGGGCGCGGCGTCAGTGTGGCCTTCGAGCGTCAGGCGGTTCGGCACCTCGGCAAGCACCTGCGCGATCTCGTGCAGCAGCTCCTGCATGTAGGGCTTGACGACGGCGCTGCCGCTGTCGAACATCGCGCGGCTTTGCTCGTCGACGATCTGGATGCGCAGGCCGTCGGGCGTCATGTCGAGCCGGATCTGCGAGCTCAGCGCCGCGAGGCGCGGATTGTTGGCGACCATCTCCCGCATTTTTTGCTGCAGCGCCTGCAGGCGCGCGGCTTCAGCCTGCCGCGCCTCTTGCTTGAGCGCCTGCAGGTTGATCGTTTTCCGCTTTTCCTCGATCTCGCCGCGCTTGACCTGGCCGGCGCTGCGCGTCAGGTCCGTCCCACCGCCCTTGACGACACTCGATGAATCGCCTGAACCGCTGCCGTTGCTGAGCATCGCGACCTTCAGCGGATTCTGGAAATAGTCGGCGATCCCCTTGCGGTCGCCCTCGGTCGTCGAGCCGAGCAGCCACATCAGCAGGAAGAACGCCATCATCGCCGTCACGAAGTCGG